>CAYIJY010000059.1:0-6417 GCA_964363785.1 uncultured archaeon | reverse complement strand
CAAGTTTCTTATAACTTCTTGACTTATATTTGGTTGAGCCCCGCCAAAACTTTGTTTAATCAAAAAGTCTTTCTTTGATTGAAGGAAATAATATAAAAATTTATGATTTAAGCGTTTTTTGTTTGGGGTTATTCCACAAACTGCTTGATTGGTAGCAGCATCTGCCCCAAGTATTGCAGTCCTTCCAACTGTCGCACCATAAAGAGCAATTAAAACGGTGTCTTTTGGAAAAATTTTGGCGCTTGAATTTTTTAAACCATCGTCAGTTATCTTTTCTTCAGTATCGTAAATTACATTTTCTTTCAGTTCTCCAGATTTTACCCATAAAATATTCCCTCCATAATATTCTTTTGTACCTCTTACAGGAGTGCCGCCACTTGTTGTTTTTGCAATGTCTGGCCTTCCAAGCTTTGCTTGTTCCCAATTTTTTGGTAATTTCATTTTTTTCACATTCTAAAAAATTGTAAATAAATTTGAATAACTAATAAAATGAGTTGTAGAAGCGCTACTACAAACATTGTGATTGTTAAAATTTTGATTTCATTAGTTTGTTTTTCAGTGCTATTTTGATAGTTTTTCATTTCGCTTCGAAAAATGTTTAAAGTTTTAGTTAACTCGTTTATTTCTTTGTTTAATTTTTTTGTTAAATAGATTTGGCTATTGTTTTGCGCTACTACTCTTACTTGGTGGTTCATTCCAGTTGAACTATCAGGGTTAAAGTAGACTTCTTCTTTTTCAATTTGCTTTTTGACCTCTTCTTCAGGTATATTTGACATTTTAGTTGCCTCTCAAAAATCCTAATAATGTGATTAAAATTGTTATAACTGTTAGAATTAATATTGCTAAAGTTAGTTTTTTCATACTTCGAGTGTGCTCAAGCATTTCTTGATTTATTTTTGTCATTTGTTCATTCGCTTTCGTTGAATTTGTATCAAATTTTTCAATTAAGTCTCCAATTCTTTTAGTGTATTGAGTCATTCGATATTGATTGAGAACAAAGCCACCTTTTTCATGTAATTTATAATCAATACCAGACCAAACAATCCAACCAAAAGTTTTTGCTTTATTTATAGCGGAAGGTTCAATTCCTCTTTGTTGAAATACCTTATCATCGATTGATTGGAGTTTGTATTCGGCTTCGTCTAAAATTTCCAAAATTTTTATTAGATTTTCTTCCATTCAAATCATCTTCTTTAATTCTTCAAGTTCTTTCTCTATTTCTTTTTCCAATTTTAGTGCTTTTTCAATTATTTTTTTTGGTGGTTCATATTTGATTTCTTCGTGCTTGATTTCTTTGTATTGGGAAATTGAAAGGTTGTAATCATTGTCCTTGATTTTTTGAATTGGAACTAAAATGCTTTTTTCTGAAACTGTTTTTGTTTTGAATTTTTCAATTATGTCTAGAATGTCTCCTTTTCCATCAATGAATGTGCGTTTATCATCTAAAGAAAAGCCGTCTGATTGCATTTCGTAAAACCAGACTGAATCAGTTTTGTCGCCTTTAGTAAAAACTAGTATTGCTGTGCCAACTCCAGAGTATGGTTTAAAGACTCCTGATGGCATGGAAATGACTGCGTCTAGTTGGCATTGTTCTAAAAACATTTTTCGTACTTTTTTGTGTGCATTGGAAGAACCAAACAAAACACCGTTTGGAACTATTACTGCTCCGCGGCCGCCAATTTGGAGCAGGTTGTAAAATAGCTCCAAAAAAAGCAGTTCTGTTTTTGTAGTGTCAGCCAAAAATTTATCGTGTATGTCTCCAATATCAATGCTTCCGGTAAAAGGTGGATTGGCAAGCACAACATCATAGTCTGATTTTTGGTTAAATGCTTTTGAGAGAGTATCAAAACGAACAATATTTGGGTGTTCTATTCCGTGCAAAATCATGTTCATGGAGGCAATTTGTGCCATTGTCTGGTCAAAGTCAAAGCCAAAAAAAGTGTTCTTTCTGAGTTTTTCCCAGTGCTTTGGGTCAGTGATTTTATCTCCAATAAGGTTGTGCGGCGTTCCGTGCTCGTCAAATTGTATTAAATCAGTGCTTGTGTTTGACTTCAAAATGTACTGGTAAGAATTAACCAAAAAGCCCGCTGTACCGCAAGCTGGATCACATATTTTGTCATTAATTGTAGGCTCTACAAGTTCAACCATCATTCGTATTATGTGGCGTGGTGTACGGAATTGGCCTGTCTTTCCCGCAGTGTTTAACTCACTTAACAAATATTCATAAAGATCTCCGAGTGTGTCATAGTTTTGTGGAGCAATTTCCAAACTATCAAGAATACTTACGGCTTCTTGAAGTAATGAAGGTTTTGGAATCATGTACATTGCGTCTTTCATTATTTCTGCAAATTCTCCGTTGGTTTGCGTTTTAATGTTTTTGATGAACGGAAAAACATTGTCTCTGACGTGTTTCATCATTTCTTCAGCATTAAAGTGTTTCCAGTGAGACCAACGGCATTCTTCTTTGTTTATTTTTCTTCCTTCAATTTCAAGCATGCCATCAAAAACAGAAACAAAATTTTCCTTTCTTGCCTTTGCTTTTTGCTTATTTTGCTCGTCCAATTCTTCAAGGCGTTTGATAAAAATCAGGTAAGAAATTTGTTCGATTGCAGTTAATGGGTTTGCAAGACCCCCTGCCCAAAACCTATCCCACAATTTATTTATCGCTGACTTTAATTCTGGTTTAAGCATTGCGTTTCCCTCCAATAAGTTTTTTTAAGTTCATTGGAATGGTAACAGAATCAGGGTTTTTTCTTTTTTGGTAAATATTTCGTTCTTCTAAAGCTGAATAAACTGAAACAACAAGGTGTTGCAAAAAATCAGGTTGCAAATGCTCGGCAACCTGGACTTTAGGGCCATTGTCAAATAGAATAAACAAGGAAAAAGTGTCTTCCTTTTTATTGTATTCAAGAAGCGTTTTTCCTGCCTGGTTTACTGGAATAACTCCTTCAACGTTTGACTCAATTAGGGAGCGGATATATTCTGAAATGCTAATATTTTCTTTCCTGCAATAATGGTTTAAGGAAGCAAAAGTATTCCTTTTGATTTTGGCTCTAACAACTGCCATTTCATTGCGTTCTTTTTGCATGAACTATTTCTTGAGCTGAATAGAATAAAAACAGAACTGGTTAATTGGTCTACCATCGTGGCATTGTTTTTTTGAAGTGTTTTTTCCTTAAACTCTTGCAAAAGACAACCATTTCCTTTAGCATTTCTTCCTTAAATAACGGAGTAGGGGCTTTAGAGATATTAGTAAATGGTGGTTCAAAAAAATCAGTGTATTCAACTGCTTTTTTGTTCAAAAAAACTGTTTTTACTGTTCGGATAAAATTTATTTGGTCTGCATTTAAGTTTTTTCCGTGTTCGACTATGAATGTTTTGAATTCTTCATCAATTACTTTGGTGGGGTCTGGAAATTTGTACTTTCCAAGAATATTTTTAATGAATTGCACCATTGTGCCTTTGTGTTGCTCGTAAGCATTTTGTAAAACTTCCTCAGTTATATATAGTTCAGGCGAGTTTAATGTTTCCTCTAATTTTTTTAGGTCTTCTTCTGTTAGAACTTGGTCATTTTTAATTTTTTTTAGTGTTGGGTGTTCTTGTGCAAGTTGCTTGATTTTTTTCTCTACTTTTTCAAGGTAATTTTCAGCATATTCTTGCGTAGCATCTGGCCCGACTTCAATTATTCTTCTTTCCTGTACAAAGTCATCAATGTCAAGGGTAATTACCGGCCTTGGCTCTGGCCGCTTGTATTTCATTAATGGGGTGAGTTCTTTTTGCATTTCCAAAGTGTCTTAATATGAAATTGTTTCCCAATAATTTGGTCCGAGGATTTTGTCAATTAATTTTTCTTTTGTTTTAACTGGTTTTAAGTTTCTTGGCAGGCAATTCAAGTATTCACCTATGTCTTGTTTTAGGCGTTCAATTTCACTTTCATTCTTTTTAAGGATGGCTAGTCCAAGTTGTTCTGTTTTCAAAATAAAGTATGCTTCGTTTAAGTTTATGTTTTTTTGGTAACGCATTAAAGGATTAATTTTTGTTTTCAAAAAGTGTAATGGGTCTAGTCCAATGTTTGTCCAAAGTTTTGGAGATAAAGCCATTTCCACGTCGCGCATGTTTTCTTTTATTGATATGGAGTCTTTTGGGAGTTTTTTTATTTCTTCAATTAATGACTTTTTGGTTTGTTCTGTTTTTTTTGTGTCTTTTTTTGATTGAAAGTATATGAGTTTTTCTAAGCGGTATTTGAATATGCGCCCTGTTACTGCTTCTGACTGGCTTACTTCTCTTCCTTTTGGGTGTAAGTTATAGTATTCAAAGTTTTTCCAAAAGTCAAATACTAAAAAGAATTCTTTTATTCCGTTTGGTAACCATTCTTTGTGTTTGCATGTTTTGTCGTGTCTTGTGCCGCGTCCCATCATTTGCCAAAACTTTATATTGGTAAAAACTGGTTTTGCAAATACCAGGTTACAGACTTCAGGGATATCTACTCCGGTGTCAAGCATGTCTACGGAAATTGCTATTCTTGGCCAACTTTCTTCCTTGAACTGTTTTAATAAATCTTGGGCGCGTGAGTCCTCTGAGACAATGATTTTTGCCAAGTTTCCTTTGTATTCTGGGTAAAGTTTTTCAAATGCAACCCAAAGTCTTTTAGCGTGTTTTTTTGAAACAGCAAAAACAATGGTTTTGGCTGGATTTGTACCTGTTTCGTCTAAGATACAACCTTCCATGAATTCTTTTACAATTGCTTCGTTTGTTCCTGTGACTATTACTTTTTTTTCTATGTCTGTCCCTTCGAAGCTTATTTCTTCTTTGTCAATTCCTTTGCTTTCAAGTTCTTCTTGGATTGTCTCTGGAACATCTTCTGGTTTTACGCCTTCTATTTGAAAATGGGTTGAAACTCCAAAAGGGCGATAGTCTGCAAGCCACTTTTCTTTAACTGCCTGCTCATATGTGTACAAAAAAGTCGGGGTTTTGCCTTGGCAGTCAAAAAATCGAAAAGTATCCCTCTCAATTATGTCTGCTGGAGTTGCGGTTAAACCTATTTGGATTGCATCAAAATAAGTGAAAACGTCTTTCCATTTGTTGTAAATTGAGCGGTGTGCTTCATCTGATATTATTACATCAAAGTCGCCTGGCGAGAATTCTTGGTAGCATTCCATGAAGGTCTGGATTGTGGAAGCATATAGTCTAGAGTTTTTGTTGAGTGTTCCTGAATACACTTTTGATTTTGATTCGTTTGGAAAAAATATTTTAAAGCCTTCATTGTATGCTTGGTCTCGCAGTGCTTTTCTATCTGCTAAAAACAGGATTTTTTGTGCACGATTTGAGCGGAGTAAAACGTCAATTAATGCCATTGCAACTCTTGTTTTGCCTGTACCAGTTGCTTGAACAATCAAAAATTTTCTTTTTCCTTTTTCAAGTCCTTCTAAGACTCTTTTGACTGCTTCTATTTGGTAGTCCCTGTCAATTATTTCTTTTTTTGGCATGAATTCTTTTAATGGTTTTTTTGCATGATTTTGAAATTGAATTCTTTCCAATGAGTCTTGGTTGTGAAATCCTTTAATCATTCGCGGGTTTTCAAATGGCTTGTTCCAAAACCATATTTCATAACCATTGGTTAAAAAAATAAAAACTTCTTTTCCAGTTTGTTTTTGAATATCTTCAGCGTATTGTTCTGCTTGTTTTTGACCCAAAATCGGGTCTTTTGTTGTTCTCTTAACTTCAATTATTGCAAATGGATTGCTGTTTTTGTCAAGTAGTAAATAGTCAGCATACTTGCTTTCCTCTTCATTTTTCAGGGTCTCTGATACCGTCAGATATCTTTTTTCTTTAAAATTAGACTGTTTTGTGTCAACCTCTGAAACAACTTTTCCTGAATCTTTTACGTCCCATCCCTGTTCTTTCAAAAGTACATCTACTTTTTTTATTCGGGTTTGAAATTCGTTTAACCATTCTTCAACCATTTCATGGCCTGCCTTCAATTTTTTTTTATAGAGGTATGGTTAAACTCCTTTAAATTCCTTTAACGTGGCTATTTTCCAAACTATTTTGTATCAGGATTAAACAAAAGTTTCATTCTTGCCTCATAATATTTTTTTTCTATTTAAAAAATGAGTTTCTTAACTTTATCGAGGTTGAAAAATCAGAAAGCATGATATTAAATCGTAATTTTGTTGCCACAGCTGAATCGCCAGTTTTGCCCATAGTGGAAAGAATGTCAAAATCATCTTGCATTTGTTGTGAAATAAAATCAATATTTTGTATTGTGGATTGTGGAAAAGTTTTCTCATCTTGATTGCCTATGATGAAAAATTTTACTTGGCAAAATCTTTTTGGTTTATTTTTAGTTTGCCAAGAGCATTTCTGATAATCTTTTTCTAGACATAATTTATCAAATAGCTGATAAAATATTATGGA
>CAYIJY010000058.1:0-6493 GCA_964363785.1 uncultured archaeon | reverse complement strand
CTTCACTTGATGAAAAAGAATTCGGGTTTTGCCTTGGCAAACTAAAAAAAATGAACATCATTAACCTGGCAGGCGGACAAGTAAACCTGACTGAAGTCGGAAAAGAATTCCAGCAAAAAAAAATACAGGAAGAAGAACTGCTTGAACAAATCAATGAAGAAGATTTTGACAAAAAAAACTTAAACGAAAACCAAATTGTTTTACTTAAAGAACTGGTTCAAAGAGGAATAATAAAAGAAAAAGAAAGCACACAAATAGACGCTTTGACAACTGCACTTGGAGAAGAGGCAAAAAAAATGCTTGAACAAACAAGCACACGCGAATACAATATTTTTGATCCAGTTCCACAAATTTTTCCAGGAAAAAAACACCCTTACGCGAAATTCATTGAAGAAATAAAAAGAAAATTATCCGAACTCGGATTCACTGAAATGCCAGAACAATTAATCACGCAAGAATTTTACAATTTTGACGTATTGTTCCAGCCACAAAACCACCCGGCAAGAACATGGACAGACACTTACAGACTAAAAAAACCAGGTTTTGGAAAACTGCCTGACAAAAAAAAAGTTGACGCAATAAAAAGTGCACACGAAAACGGCGGAAAAAGCAGCTCACGCGGCTGGGGTTATAAGTGGAGCGAAGAAATTGCAAGCCGCCTAATGCCAAATGCACACGGAACAAGTGCTGATGCAAGACAAATGGTACAAGGAGTGCAAACACCGGCAAAATACTTTGTAATTAACCGCTGTTACAGGCCAGACGTACTTGACGCAACACACTTAGTTGAATTCAACCAACTGGACGGATTTATTGTTGGAAATGACTTGAATTTTCCAAAATTACTTGGAATACTAAAAGACTTTGCACAAGAAATCGCTGGCGCAACAGACGTAAAATTCTTTCCAGACTATTATCCATTTACGGAACCGTCAGTTCAGTTAAGTGCAAAACACCCACAATTAGGGTGGATTGAATTTGCCGGAGCAGGCATATTTAGACCGGAAATAACAGAAAACCTAGGAATAAAAGAACCAGTAATTGCATGGGGAATGGGAATAGACCGCCTTGCCATGTTTAAACTAGGAATAAATGACATTAGACACTTGTTTTCTGAAGACCTTGACTGGCTTAGAAAAACAAAAACACACAAACAGTGAAACAAAAAATGCCGACAATAGAAGTAAGTAAAAAAGACTTGGAAAACTTGGTTGGAAAAAAATTCAGCCAAAAAGAACTCGAAGACGCAATGCTTTACGTAAAAGGAGAAATAGACAAACCAAACGGCGACGCAATCGTAGTTGACGTAAAAGAAACAAACAGACCAGACCTTTGGAGCACAGAAGGAATAGCAAGAGAACTACGTGCAAGACTAGGAATAGAAAAAGGACTAACCAAATACACTGTAAAAAATGGAACAACAACATGCACAATTGAAAAAAGCGTTGAAAAAGTAAGACCATTCATTGCCTGTGCAGTAGTCAAAAACGTCAAAGTCACAAAAGAATTTTTGCGCCAAATAATCCAATTGCAGGAAAAAGTCGGAACAACATTTGGAAGAAAAAGAAAAGAAACAGGAATAGGATTATACGACTTTCAAAAAATGACTATGCCTGTATTTTACAAAGGTTATACTGACAATGAAATTGAATTTACTCCGCTTGACTCTAAAGTAAAAATGAAGCCAAGTGAAATCATTGCAACACACCCAAAAGGAAAAGAATTCGGGCACCTCTTAAAAGACACCAAAGTTTACCCAATCATAATTGACTCAAAAAAAATCGTAGCCT
Source organism: uncultured archaeon (assembly GCA_964363785.1). GTDB lineage: Archaea > Iainarchaeota > Iainarchaeia > Iainarchaeales > GW2011-AR10 > JACQJF01. Next base: position 4,703 of record CAYIJY010000058.1, on the reverse strand, counting down.
CAATGCCACCAATAATTAACTCAGAAGCAACAGGCAGAGTAACAGAAAACACAAAAGAAATATTCATTGAAGTAACAGGATACAACTGGGAAATCTGCAACATTGCATTAAACGTAATCGTAATGGCATTTGCAGACAGAGACGGAAAAATTGAAAGTGTAAAAATAAACTTTCCAAAAGGACAAACTTACCCAAAAAAATCAGTTTACACTCCAAGCTTTGGCACAAAAAGCATTCAAATAGAAATAAATTACATTAAAAAAATTCTTGGAATAGAATTGACTACAAAACAAATACTTGACTTACTTTCAAAAGCAAGATACAGCGCAAAAATCAAGGGAAACAAAATAATTGCAGAATACCCGTCCTACAGAAATGACATACTCCACCCAATCGACGTTATAGAAGACATACTGATTTCATATGGATACAATAACTTTAGAACACAAAAAACAGAATTACCAGTAACAGGAAAATTACTAAAAAAAACAAGCTTAATTGAAAACACACGCGAAATATGCGTAGGACTTGGATTGCAAGAAATACTTACATTCACAATGACTTCAAAAGAAAAACAAGAAAAAAAACTTGGATTAAAAGACCAGGAATTTGTTGAAATAGAAAACCCAATGTCAAGCAATTACGCAATCTTTAGAAAAAATCTTTTCCCAGAACTGCTTGAATTTTTGTCAAAAAACAAGAATGCGCTTTACCCGCAAAAAATATTCGAAATAGGAAAAACACTTGAATTAAATGCAAGCACACAGACAGGCGTGCAGGAAAAAGAAAGAGTGGCAATAGTTATTTCTGACAAAAAAGCAAACTTTACAACAGCAAAATCAATCTTTGAAAACATTTGCCAAAATCTGGGGCTTGAATTTGAAATAAAAGAATCAAACTTAATTTACCTTGAAAAAGGAAAAAGTGCAATAGCAGTCGGCAAAGAAAAAAAAGCACTCTTTGGCGAACTATCAGAAAAAACAATGCAGGAATTCAAAATAGAAGAAAAAACAATCATAATCGAACTTGACTTAGAATAAAGTCTGCTGCTTTGGTTTTTTTTCTTCCTCTTTTTTTTGCCTGGATTTTTTTACCTCAATCTTTTCCTCGATTTTTACAAGTGGTTTTTTTGACTTTGACTCCTGCAATTGAGAATAAAATTCCAAAAACTTTTTAGAGTCAGGCTTTACCCCAAGCAAATAAGCAGCCTCTTTTTCAGATAACTCAAATGAAGACAAAAAATCCAGAGCAACAGTCCTGTCCTCAAGCAATTGCCTGTAAAAAGGCAAGTCAAACACAAGGACTTTTCTAAACGAAGAATGAGTTTTTTGACCAATCTTTTTTGCAATCGATTTTTTTAGTTCCCGTTCACCAATGCTTCGAGAAAGTTTTGACAACAAAGAAGGAAACCTAAACGGAGTAAATGAAGTGTACTCATGAGACTTTGAAGAATTCACACCCAAAACCATTAAGTCAGTTGAATACCTCAAAAAACCATAATACTGCCGATTAAAAATTCTGCCATCATAAACATTTGCCCTGCTCAAAAAATTAAAAGCAACTGCAGAATCCTTGGCATCAAACTGAATCGGAATGTTTTCCTCAACCCATTTAGTCAGCATGTCATGATTAACCTGTGAATAAAAAACAGCTTCCCTTACTTCCTTAAGGTTTCTTGAGTTAAAAATCTTTGACATTACCTTAAACACATTAGCCTGCTTTTCACGCTCATCAAAAAAAGAAACATCCTGCATAGAAATATTCCCGCCATACGAATGAGACTGAAGATCAAGCAAAGCACCCCTAAAATCACCATCAGATTTTCTTGCAAGCTCTTTAACCGCCTCTTCCTCAAATGGAATTTCCTGACTAAAAAGAATTTCACGAAAACGCTTTGCCATTGACAAAAAATTAATTTTTTTAAACTCAAGCCGATGACAATACTCACGAATCCCAATAAGCTTTTGATTTGAATAAACATCATTTGCAGTCAAAATAACAGGATTCTTTGATTCCTTTAAAACCTTTAAAATTGCTTCAGAACCACCGCGATCATTTCCAGACAAACAATCAATCTCATCAAGAAAAACAAGCCGCCTGCCACCAAAAAGAGGTCGGTTAACTGCAGCGGCAAAAACAACCTTTTCAACAGTTTCCTTATCACGAAAATCAGAAGCATTTAACTCAAAAACCTGCCAATCAAAATGCCTTGCAACAAGCAAAGCCAAAGCAGTCTTGCCAATGCCGTTAGGGCCGACAAAAAGCAATGGCTTTTCCTCTTTGCCATTCTCCCATGCCTCACCCCACTTTATACAAGCCTCAACAATTTCGGAGTTTCCGAGAAAGTCCTTGAGGTCTTTAGGAAAAAACTGTTCAGTCCAAAGCTGCTGCATATTAGACAAAATGCGCAAAAATTATTTAAAGCCAGTCAAACGCTTATGCTCAGTTCTAATGCACTTATCCTGTACAAAAACTACACTATTTTTTTGACATTCTTTTTTTGCATTTTCATTCTTTATCCCAAGCTGCAACCAAACCAGTTTTGGCTTAAGTTTAAGTGATTCAAGAACAATAGATTCACATTCTTCTGATGGCCTAAAAACATCCACAATGTCAACTTTTTCTTTTACTTTAGAAAGAGAAGAATAAACTTTTTCACCCAAAATTATTTCTGCAGTTGGGTTGACTGGAATAATCTTGTAACCCTTACTTTGCAGGTACTTTGCAACAGAATGAGAGTCCTTTGATTCATCCTTTGAAAGACCAACAACAGCAATTGTCTTTGCTGATAACAAAATGTTTTCAAACATAAATAAATTCATCAAAGAGATTTTATAAAAAAATCGCCTGCTTTTTTGTACCCGTTATTTTTTGCTATAAAACTTACAAAACTTTCAATTTCCGAATGGAACTTTTTTTCTGAATAAAAATCGCAAAAAGCAAAATAAACATCATTCCAATCTTTTGGCGGTTTACTTTTTTGCAAACTTAAAAGTCCTTTTAACTTTAAAATTTTTAATTCCTCTTTCGAAAAATTAATTAACTTCCCTTGACTTATTCTTTTTTTAAAAAAATCCAGCCTTTTTTTTATTGTAACAACTTCCATTGAACTCAGATTATTGGCTTTGCTTGCCCCTGTAAAATTATAACCCTGCTTTGGAACACGTATTTTTACTGCCAAAAAACCTAAGCCCTTTGCATGGAGTTCTATCTCATGCAACAAAAAATTTGGCCAGTGAACCCCTAACTTGCTATTCAAAATATCTGCAGCAATTTCTGCATTCAAAGGGCCCTGAATACCCTCAACTACAACGGCATCTTTTTCAAAACCGAGCTTTTCTCTAAAAATGTATTTAGTGCCATTGTGCAAAAAAGACAAAGAAGCAGCAATAGGAGATTCGTGCTCCGCAGAAGAAATCTGTAACCTGACTTCTTGCTGAATAGTTCTTGCAGGAAATGAACCTAAAAAAACATTTCCAAAATTTTTAATATTTTTAAGAGAGGCTGTTTCAAAAACATTATTAGAAGGCCTCGCAAATCTAATTATACCCTCAAAGTTTTTGCGTAAACCTCTTGCTTTAATTGAATGCAAATAAGGCCTAAAACTTGATCTGCTCGGCTGCGGCATGACTAGTCTCTTTTTTTTACAATAATTTTTTGCCCTTGTTTTATGCGGAGTTGTTTTGCAAAATTGCCCTGATTAATTGAAACCTGAATCCTGCCGCAATCATCCTTGAGTATCAAGTGATGACCAAGGGCAACGTCGGCAAAAGTAGTTACAAAAGGAACACGCAAGTTTTTCTTGCCAAGCTCAAGCGTAATCTTTTCATCCAAAGCCAAGTCAAGCTTGTCCCACTCTGACTGCAAAATATTCAAGTGAATAGAACCAAAACTATTGACATGAATAACTGTTGCTTCGATACGATCTTTTTGCACAGTGGCTTCCTTGTAAGGCGCATCCACGCAATCATTTATGTCAACTTTTGGCCCAAACTCACTTACTTTCACGCCCAATGACAAATGAGCAGCAGCGGGTGCAAATAAATGCCGACCATGAAAAATAGTTGAAACAGGATTAATCATGTACTTTGAATTTGCAATCTCAGTAATACTCTCAACCCCGCCCAAAAAACGCGGAGCAGTCATTAAACAACCATTGTCCGGGCCAATCAGGTAATCACCACGCTTAGTCTTGACTATCAAACCCTTTCTGTCAGTACCAACACCCGGATCAACCACGCACACGTGAAGACCAACAGGCATAAAAGAAACAGTCTCCAAAGCCCTAGCTGCACTTGTAACATCAAAACCATCCATGCCATGCATCAAGTGAATGACTTTTGCCAAAGGATTAATGCCATAAATAACCCCTTCCATATTCCCAACCCCTTGGGATTGTTTTTCAAAATCAGAAGACAAAGTAATAATTACGCGCTTTCCGGACTTCATAACCACAAACAATATGCAGTTTTAGTTTAAAAAAATTGCGGCTGGCGGGAATCGAACCCGCGCCAAAACCTTGGGAAGGTTTCATCTTGCCATTAGACTACAACCGCGATAAACAAAAAATCAATGAATTTGTTTAAAACACTTAGGCCAAGCAAATAAATAAAAAATGTTATAACAAGTTATTACATGGGCAGGTGTTTAGACTTGATTGAAGGAAAGGTGATAAAAGTGGGAAACTCAACAGCAATATCAAT
>CAYIJY010000057.1:0-6561 GCA_964363785.1 uncultured archaeon | reverse complement strand
AATATTCCAAACAAGAGCAATCCAAGCCCCAGTGCCAAAAATTTTTTGTTCAAATAAATCACGCCCAAAATTTTTTTAAAAAAACAGCGAACAGATTCGCTGGCAATCTATACATGACCCATCTGCGATGGGTCGATAATATGCATATACTTTTGAATACAACAAAAAAAATTTAAAAATTTTAACTGGAGTTTTTCCAAACAATGTGCTTACCCTTACTATTGCCACTACTTGCCAGTAAAAACAATAATATTATCCCTACCGGCTTTGCACCTAAATCCCTAATTTTTGGTGAATAAAGGTGCAACTTCGTTAATTTGGGTGCAGGTTTTTTTCGCCTCTTTTTCGGTGTTAAGTATTGGGAATTGTGCGGTTATGCCTAACTCGTGAATTTCCTGTATTAACACCATAATGTTATGGGCTAATACCTTGCATAGCAATTCGTTTACCTGTGCCCTATAATTCTTTGATTTTAAAGTATCGCCAAGTTTGGCTTTTATCATGTGCATGGTTGTTTCCACGTTGTTTCGCACAAAATACCTTTGCATAAACTCGTCTTCATGCAACTGAAAATAATTGAACATTTTGCGCCAAATATGGTTTTTTCCTTTTGGCTTGCCCGTGCTGTTGCTCTTGAATGGGATTAAAGCCTCGCCGCCAAAACCATCAATGAGGGCGTAATTGTCCCTGCTCAAATAAGCCTTATCTGCAGGTGCTGTGCTAATCGTAAAACCTGCTTCATGCGTTGCAGTCATTAGTGGGGCGAATTGCGGGCAATCCCCAGAGCCAACGCCATCACTTTTGGTTACTCTTGCAGAAGAAATGATATTTGTTTTTTGCCCGCAAACAATATGCAGTTTTACCCATTCGTTTTCCCTGCTTTTCCCGTGCTTTTCTTGGCAATACTGTCCGTAAGAAGTCGTGCGGAAACCTGAACTGTCCGTTATCCATGTGTGTTCAACCGATTTAAGCGGGAGTGCAGAAAGAGTAATTAGTCCTTCCATTATCGCAGTGGTCTGTTCTTTGTTGAATAGTTTTGAAACTGCGTTGAAGTGCGGGCTTTTTGTGATTAAATCTTTTTCTTTTGCCTCGTCAAAAAATCCCTTTGCTCGTCTGCTGGACATTTGCGAATAAACTTTTTTCACGGAACAAAACAAGGCTTCCCTTAAACTTAAAGATGGTCTACCAGCGCCTTCACGAATTGGCTCGTTTACACACTCCAATAAATCGGATAGTAAAACTTCAAATTGCTTTACCTCACTATTCTGTGCTTGATTGTAAGCACTCCAAGCCTGCCTATAAGTCAATCGCACTTTTTCAACCGTTCCATCAGTCTTTTCAATTCCCAAAAAATACTTTACAGCAAAAGCGTGTTTACAAACAGGCGTTTTATTAATCTGACAATCTGGACAAGTGCAAGTAAAAGTCTCATCAACAAAATAATACTTTTTGCTGTTCTGTGATTGAACGGCAAAACCACCTTCTAATTGTTTTACTGCTCCACTTTTAAAAATCTGAATTGCTTTTTGTTTTCTCAAATCCATTTTTTACCACCTGTTTTTTATGCAAATCTTCTATACAGAATAGACTGCTAAAGGTTTATAAATATATTCTGTATAGAACGTATTATGTCCAAAGACCTGATTTTTAAAGTAAAAATCCACAAAACAACCGATAAAAAAAAACTCGCAACCAATGAAACAAAAACCTATGAATACGGGGCAATTAACATAAGAAGCCCAGAACTCGCTAAATACGTTGGAAAAATGGCAAAAATAAAAGTTGCGATTGAGAAAAATGATTAGGTGGATTAATGCCGAAGTATGATTTAAGAATAAGCAACATCGTATTTACAGGTAAATTGCCAATAAAAGGCAAGATAGATATGGAACAAATCCGTTCAAAAAGCAAACTTTTTTGGGAAATCGCAAATGAGGAAGTTTGCCCTATTTTACAAACACGAGTTAATTTTAGCAAAGAGCCTAAATTCAACATACACGGAAAACATAAACAAGCCTGTGTTTCAATATGGGCTAATGGTTCAATAAATATTGTTGGCGTAACAAGCAGAAAACAAGCTGAAAAATGTTATGAATTAGCTTATAATGAAGTATTTGGGAAATCTCTAAAGTAATGCATAAAAGAGTTTATTCAGTGTTTCGTTTATCGAAGTCTTCTTCTATTTTTTTCAATTTGCCAATAAATTTTTTTTGTTCAACTTCGCCAATAATAACAGGCAACTCATAATTTTCTAATTTTGTTTGATTAATGTTATCTTGTGTTCTGTGCCTTTTACTTCCAGCTATTTTTTCCTTTTCAATTAAAAGTGAATAATACAAATATTCAGAGCTAACTTGCCTTGTGTCAGGAATTAAAGGGCAAATTGCTTGATTCAAAGTTGTTTTTATTTTCAATATGCCAGCTTTTCCAATGCTACCAAATATTGAAAATAAAACTGTTCCTTCGTTGTAAATTTTGAGATTTTTAAATTTCTTCCCTTCTTCAGTTATCTTCTTTTCTGTTTGTGTAACATACTTTTCTTTAATGTCGGTTATTGTAAGCCAGTTTATTGTTCCATCTTTCCAATATTTTGGAACTCTTGTTGGCGGTGTCCCACCAGTTTCAATTTCTTCAATCACCAAATTTTTTATAGGAATTTCTTTAACTTTATTTTGTTTGGCATATTGCTCTAACAATTTTTTTCCTTCTGCTCTAACTCTTTGTAGTTTCAATTTTTGTATGGCTCTGTTCGCATTTTTTAAAGTGTTGTCATGTATGCTTTCATATTTGTTTAAGTCTATCACATTGTCAAATGTGGAAGTATTAAAGTTAATCAATTTGTGTAATGAAACAACGTGTAAATCTTGGACTGCATTATCCTGAATTTTTTTTCCATTAAAACTATCCAATATATATTTATTTATTTTTTTAGAATCACTCATATTATCAGGGTTGTAAAGTTTTCCACCCATATCAAAAACATATATACCTTCATATCCTTTCCTGTTTGAAAATTTATAACCTAAAATTTTTTGTTCCGCTTTAATATTGTTGGTTGGCATTACATAAAGAGGAATTTCTTTATTATATGTAAGAACAAAAGAAACAAGCTTTTCAAGTTCTTTATTTTTTATAAAATCACCGAATGATTTAACCTGTTTTTGGGAATCAAACAAAACCGTGTATTCCTTAAATAATTTTAGTCTTTTCAAAGATTGGTTTTTTTGGCTTTCTGTTTCAAAAAAATCAAAATATTCATTTAACTTAATGCTATATGTCAAATCAAGATATTTGGTTATTGGATTTTCTATTCCATTAACGCTGTAATCTTTTTTTGAGTTTAAGGATTTTTCAAGGATTGAAATTATTTCTGATTTATTGATTTTTTTCTTTCTTAAAAAAAGTATTATAGTGGCAGTATTAGTTGCCATAAAAGTGTTTTTTCCAAGTTTGATTATTCCTTTTATTTCAAAATTTTCAAAAATAATTTTCCTGACTTTTGAATAAATCCCGCTTCCCTCAATAATATTTGTTGGTAAAATTATTCCAGCCACTCCACCTTCTCTTAACAACTGTTTTGTTCTTTCAATAAACAAACACTCAATTTCTCTTGATTTGTTTGTAAATTTTTCAAATAAATCAAAGCTTTCTTTCCCATTATTTAAAGTAGTAGTGAATCCGCTTACAGAATAAGGCGGGTTTGCAACTACAATGTCAAAATTTTCGTTATCCTTTTTGTTTTCATCAAGGCTTAATTTTCCTTTATAATCTTTGCTTTTATGGAAATTGTCTAAACCATCTCCAAATACAATTACAGCATCCCCATCCCCGTTTAAGAATGTTGCAATTTTTGTGGTTTTTGCGAGCCTATAATCTTTTTCAATGCCATAAATGTATTCTTTAGCCCAATCAAAGTTTTTATTATGATTTTCAAATTCTTTTTTTGCCCGACCATTTTTAATGAACCCGTTAGTAATATCGCTTTCTATGTATTGGTTTATTTCTGCCATAATACTTGTTAAGAAGTGCCCTGCACCAGAGGAATAATCAATACAATAGGGCAAAAAATAAATTTCCTCTTTGTTGTTTTTTTCTTTAATAATTTCAAAAATTGGCAAGGATTTACAAATAAAATCTGCAATTGGCACAGGTGTAAAAAACTGACCTGCTTCTTGTTTTATCCCTGTATTCAAAAGTTGTTCAAAAAAATCCCCTAAAAATTGTTGCTTTGTTTCGTATTTGATTTGATACTTTTCAAGTAAATTAACCACTTCTTTAACGACAATACAGTTTAAATCAAAAGTGTTTTTATCAAAGACCTCTTTAAACGCAAACTCGTTACTGGTATAAAGTTTTTGCTGTATAAATAGTTCTTTTATTTTTTCTTTATCTTTTTCATTTCTCAAATTGTTTAACTGATTTTCCAATTCATCCATTTCTACTTGGGAAATTTTTAAATCAAGATATTGTTTCATCCCCCTTTTGTATAAGTCATTTAGCCTTAACATTGTCTGTTCGTTTTCTTCTCCTTCTTCCCATTGGAATTTCATTTTTTTTTCATCAGCAATATTTTCATATTCATCAACAATTTTGCATAAAAACAAGTTGAAAATTTTGTTATAGGCGTTTGTTTTATCTGAAACAACATTTCTTCTCAAAATTTCTGCAAACCTGTTGAAGATATCCCCGCCATCTTCTTTTGTTAATGGTTTCAGGTCTTTTTTTCTCAACCCACTAAACTTAACCAAATACGGTTTTATTTCATCATCAAATATACCCCTATTTTCATATATTTGTGGTTTCCAGTTTTCGTAAGCTTCTTTTTGTGAATCAGAGTTTCTAATTTTTTCTGTTATTTTTATTATTAAATTTTCATAAACTATTTTATTTATTTGAAACATTGAAGTGTATAAACACAAGTATTCTGTTTTTCTTTCCTGAAAGTAATAGGAAAACAATTGCCCGCCATTTTGATATAAAATTTTTTCTTTTTCTTTTCTAAATTCTTTGTCCCACGTTTTACATTCAATCATTAAAAATGATTCGTTGAATTCGTTTTTGATAAATATGTCAAGGTTTCCTTTTTCTTTATGCCCAAGCTTCCAATCTTTTTCAAGTTCTATACTTTCAGGATTATAGCCTTTATCCAAAAGTCTATTGACACATTCCAATATCACAAAATTTTCTTGTTGTGAAAAATTACCAGTAGTTCCTCTGTGCTGTTGGATAAGTGCCCCGTAATCTATTTTTGATTTTTGAAAGTCGTTCTTGTCAATTGATATTTCAATTCCATAATTTTTTGTTTTTTTGTATTTTTTTAAATACACATTTTCTGTTCCAGCTTCCAACTGGAAACCAAGACTTGATAAAAACAGAGCAAAATTAGTTTTATTTATTTCATTCATTTTTTTGCCTCTTTTGGTTTGTCCCACCAAGCACTGTGGCACTTGGGGCACACTCTTGGACTTTCCACTCTGGGCAACCATTTGTGTCCGCACTTTTCGCAAATCAGTTTTACTATTTTTATTTCCTCTTTGCCCATTTGCAAAAGAGAATGTTTTTAACATTAATAAATATTATTAATAACTCATTATAAATATACCAAGACAAATAAATCAACACAGTGTAAAAAGAACCTTTTAATAAAAATCGTTCCATTTTTTTACTAATGTCTTTTGAACTTTTTACACGAGGTGCAGAACCTCCTCAAAAAATGGACATAATCTGTCCAGAATGTGGAACTAAAGGCGAGGTTTTATGGTTTCCACCCTATTCGCAGACATATAGGGTAAAGGGAACTACTGGCTCCGCAAGCTCCAGAACCGACAGGCGAAACGAAAAAGTAGAAGGCAAATGCTCTAAATGCGGTTATAAATTCAAACCAGATGACTTGGATTAAAAATTAAAAGCCTTCCAAAGAGCAATATTGTATGAAAACTTGTATTTTTATTGTTGGAAAAGGCAAAACAGGCAAAAGTTCCATAATTAGGGGGCTTACAGGTTGTTGGATTGATTCGTTTTGGAAAATAAACGATTTAAGCGGTAATAGAATTTGGGCTATGGTCTTACTTAGTGCTATTGGCGAAAGACCACCTGTTTCTGTTGAAAATTTTTTGGAAGAATTAGAAGCTCAAATAAGAAAAAAGAAGCGTAACAAAGGCTTTTCAGAGAAATACCGCCTTATAATTTGCCCTATAAGAATAACCCCTGCAAAAAAGTATATTGAATCAGCTATAACAAAGGGGTTAAATGTAAAAGTTGCTGGTATTGAAACAGATTGGAAAGGAACGTCAATAAACCTAAAAGGAATAGGGGCTTGGTGTGACCAAAAAAATGTGCCTTATCTTTCATTAAACGCAAATAATGACGACAATGTAGAGTCTGGTAAAATAAGGCAAAAATTTTACCCAAAATGAATTTAGGTGCAGAATCAATAATTTAGGTGCAAGTGCCAATTTAGGTGCAAAGCCATCCCTACCGCAACAATTAAAATAACTGGCAAAACCCCCATTTGCCCCGAAACCATGCCCCAAAAGCCCATGATTCCCAAAAATTCATTGT
>CAYIJY010000056.1:0-6621 GCA_964363785.1 uncultured archaeon | reverse complement strand
AGAAATTTCTAAAACACGTCCAGTTTTTGTTGCACTCAAACGATGCTTTGTTTTGCGAGGAATAAAAATAGGTTTTCCAACTGCTAATTTTTTTTTCTTTTCGCCAATTTCAGCCGTAAGCCCAGAGTCTAACGCAACCCACATTTCATCACGCTTTTCATGACTCTGAAGACTCAAAAGTCCGCCCTTTTTCACTTCAATAATCTTTACAGTAACCTTTTCATTATCAGTATACTGAATGAATTTTCCCCAGGGTTTTTTCACTTCAAAAATATTTTCTAAGGCACTCATTTTGCTTTACTCCAAAAACTTTTAGTCACAAACAAAATCTCATCAACAAAGTCTGATGCAATAAAACCAACTCCTTTTTTCTTTAAAAGCCTGTCTCCTACAAGCCCACAAACAAAAGCACCAGAACAAGCAGAATGAATTAAAGAATTTTTATGAGAAACAAATGCAGCACAAACACCAGCCAAGACATCCCCCGTTCCAGCAACCGCCATGCCTGAATTTCCAGTTTGACTAGAATAGACTTTTTCTCCGCCTGAAATGTAATCAGTTTTTCCTTTAAGTAAAATCACGCAATTATGTTTTTTTGCAACTTCTTTTACATGCATTTTTGGATCAACTAATTTTTTTCCACAAAAAATTTCAAACTCTCTTGCATGCGGAGTAAGCAAAACCGGCTTATCAAAAATCATGCCTTTTACAGCCTTAATTCCATCAGCATCAATCACAAGTGGAACACTAACTTTCTTTACAAATTCTTTCACAAAAGAAACAGTGTCTTTATGCAAGCCAAGCCCATTTCCAATTACAACAACATCAACTTTTTTTGAATACTCTAAAACACTCTTCAAGTGTTTTTTTGAAAAATGTGTTCCTTTAAGCTTGTAAACAATTAAGTCAGGAGAGTAAGCACTTGCTGCAAAGCCTACTTTTTCTGGTGCAGCCAAATAAGAAATTCCAGCACCAGTTCGTAAAGCAGCCTTTGCACTTAATGCAGCCAAAACAGGCGCTCCAACGTAATCCTCATTTCCACCGACAACTAAAACGCGACCATTTTCAAACTTATTAGAATTAATTGGGCGTTTATGAAAACATTTTTGAACAAGTTGCCTTGTGACTTTAATCATTCAAACCATTTTCAAGTGTTTTTTTAGTGAATCACTAACTTCTTTGCCAGAAGCTGTGCCCTTGAGTTCCTGCATTGCTTCACCCATCAAAGCAGAAAAAGCACCCTGTCCTTTTGCAGAAATCAAGTCCTTGTTTTTCTCAATAATTTTTTTAACTACATCATCAACTGAAGCAGATTTTGAAAACTTTTTATCCACGATTTCACTTACACTTTTACTTTGGCTTAAAATTGCTTCCTTTAAGACTTCAATTTCAATTTCCCTAGTTATTTTTCCAAGCCTAATCTGCTCCAAAATTTCAATTAGTCTTTCACGCGACAAATTCTCAATATTAACACCCTGTCTTTTTGCAGAAGTAAGTGTCTCCAAAAGAAAAACAGCAAGTTTTTTTGGTTCATAACCCTTTGCACATAAATCTTCAAAAAAGCGTGCATAATTATTCAATTTCATTTCACTTGCAAGCTTTTCACTTAAACCAAATTTTTTAATATAAAGATCTTGACGCTGTGACTCATTTAAAGGCAAATTTTTTTTAATTGACGAAAGCATTTCACTTGAAATAATTACTTGGCGCAAATCAGTCTCAGGATACATTCTTGCAGAACCAGCCAAAGGCCTTGAATACTTAGTGTTAAAGTCTTCAAGTGCATCTCTTGTTTCCTTTGGAACACCAACCAAACAATATTTTGCACGCGACACGACAATTGACTCCAAAATCTTTTTACACTGTAAAACAGTATCTCCTGCAACAAGAACAAATCCATCAAGAGAACCTGCCTTGACTAATTCTTTTATTTTTTCCTGCTCTTCTTTTGAAAAACCATAAGTTTTCTCAAGAGCCTCATCAGAATGAATAATTCCCTTTGCACTGCTTTTTGAGCGCACGTAATCAGCCAACTCAGTACCAAGTCTCCTATTTTGAGAAAGTTCTTTTCCAAGTAACCCCCCAAAAAAAGGAAGCTTTATTACGGCTAGTTTTTTTCCCTTCAAAAAAGAAACCGGATTCGTTAATTCAAATAACTCAAGTGAAGTCAGTCCTTCAAATGATTTTTTACTGCAACCGCGATTTGAGAGTTCATTTTTTACTTCAACCAAACCAATTTGCCTTTGCACTTCATTTTCAACAAACTTGTCAATGTTTTCAAGATCCTGAACACCTTTAATTTCAACCCTTTGGCCTTCACGAATGGAAATATTTACATCCTGCCTTATTGTGCCAAGGCCTCTTTTTGTTTTGCCAGCCAACCTAAGAAGTTTTCCAATTTCAAGTGCAGTCTGCTTTACTTCAAGTGGAGAAAAAAGTTCTGGCGCAGTTGCAATTTCAATTAAAGGCACTCCAAGACGGTCAACGCGGTAAATTACTTGACCATCTTTTCTTTCAATTGGCCTTGCAGAGTCCTCTTCAAGAATAATTGTTTCAAGCGGAATTTGTTTTCCATTAACATTAAGTGCACCATTAACAGCCACAAGTGCTGTTCGCTGAAAAGAAGAAACATTTGAGCCGTCAATAATGTTTTTTCTCATTACAATTACATTGTCAAAAATTTTTGCTTTTGCCATTACTGCAAATTCAAGGACTGCATTTAGTGCGCCTTGGTCAATTTCTCTTGGCGGAGCCTCATCCAACTCAACTTCACAAGTAGAGCCAAAAAAACCCTCGTAAAAAAAAGAAAGCTTTTTGCTTGAAGCATCCAGTGAAGCCTCGTCATGCTCTCCGAACTCAGAAGCAAACGGCCTCAAAAAACGCTTGACAACAAAATCAGGTTTTTCATCACTTAACACGCTTGGGCATCTGCAAAAAAGCTTTGCAGTGTCAAGCTGCTGGTGAACCTCAAGTCCAGCCCTTAAACCAACCTTTGAATAATCCATCTACCATCGTAAAAAAAATCTATGAAAGTTTTTATAAAGACAATTAAACGCTTTTTTTTGCAATCAAAATACGCTGAATTGCACTGACGTTAGTCAAAACACCCAAAAAAACAAGAATTAAAACCAAGTAAAAATAACCAAAAAAAGCAAGAATCAACCCAATAAAAAGCAACCCCAGTCTTTCAGCACGCTCAAACAACCCGCCCTTAAGCTCTTTTTGCACAAGCTCTTTTTCTTTTGCTGCTGCTTTAACGTAAGTAGTCATCAAGGAGCCAAATAAATACAAAAAAAGCCAAAAATTTGCAGGCAAAAAAAAACTAGGCAAGGGCAAAAAAAATATGCCTGCCACAACAAAAAACTCGACATATCTGTCAGAGACAGTGTCAAGGTAAGCGCCAAACTTTGTGGCCCGGCCAGTGACACGCGCAACGCTTCCGTCAATCAAATCAAAAAAACCTGCAACACCAAAAAAAACAGCCGCAAACAAAACATTTTGCATTAACAGAAAATAAAACGAAAGGAAAGCAGGAACAAAACTAAGAAGAGTCCACTGGTTTGGAGTAAGTGGAAAACGCGAAAAAAACATTCCTATTTTTACTGACAAAAAATTAAACTTCTCACGATTCTTGTAAAGCATAATCTATCCACTGAGCCCTTGCGTGAGCTCGCGACGCGTGCGCCTTTGGCAGCACATAATCAAATTGTAAAAAAATATTATAAACATTTTATCCACTCACCAAAACAGCGCCAATTGTAATCAGTATACCGCCGACAATAATTTTTATTGTCTGTGTCTGGTTTGGGATTTCTGAAAGCAAAAAAATACCCAAGATAACAGCAACCAAAGTATTAATGTTATAAATCGGGGCAAGCTGGGCAATGTTTGCATTGCGGCTTACGGCAATCAAAACAAGCACCTGCCCAATTCCCCACAAAATACCAACACCAATTCCGGCAGCAATATGAAAAGGATTTTTTGGAATGACTGCAGGGAAAGACAAAAAAAAAGCAGCTAAAACAATTCCAGAGCCAATGATAAACAAAATTCCAGCAAAACTTGGGCTTAACCCAAAAAATTTTTGACCAACAACAATTTTTCCCAAAACTGCAGACAAACCAAAAAGAAGTGCGGCACACAATCCAAGCAAAAGCCAATTATCAAGAAAATTCATAAATTACAAATAGTCATTTTTCATTAAAAAAGTATGTTTTGTTAAAAAATAGTAAATGTGAAATATGTCTATTTTTACTTCTAAAATAACAATTAAAAGACTTTCAAAACACATTTGTATATTCATGGAAAATAAAAAAGGGCTTAAGGGAATATTATTAGAAGCACAAAATAAAGGTCTTGTTAATAATAATGATTATAGACTTTACATAGATTTAATTACAAATACAACAATTCAAAGCTGGTTTTTTTTAGGAAGTGTATTTGTTACGATTGTCATACTAATAGCTACTACTTATTTGACTCTTTTGCAAGTAAAACTAAACGGCTTAGATTCATATTTCCTTGTTGTTTCATTTTTGGTTGTAACAGCAATAATCTTAGTGACCATAACAATTTTATGGCCCCTTAAAAAAAAGATAAATGCCGACAAAGATTACATTTGTGATGAATTTGAAGCGTATTTTAAATTCAAAGAAAAAAATAGGATTAATAAAACAAATGAGAATAAGTTGCAAGATAAAAATACAAAGTTATAGTGAAATCATTTTTTCAATTATCAGAAATACTGCTTCCGAGAAAAACTACTTTCTGAAAAAAGCATCAAGCTCTTTTTTAGAGGCAATTTTAGTAAATCTACCGTTTTTTATGTCTTTTTCACTTCGTTTAATACTTTTCATCAAATTTTTATTATTAGTAATTTCTGAATTCACCATTAAAAAACCACAAAAGAATATTCTGTTAAATAAAAGACTTTGGAATCGCACCGGAAATGACGTGTATCCAAAGAATGAAATTAGTTAAAAATCTAATATTATGAAAGAAAATGGCTATTTTAACTTATGAAGAATTTATAGAAAAATTTCCTATTGTAAAAAATAAAACTAAGGAACTTGCTAAACAAATACTACCATTAAATCCATCAATTGAATTGGCTGAAATAGTTGCAGCCGTGTTAACAGATGGACATATTGATTGGAAGTCAAAAAATAGAACTCCAAGACCAAGTAAAGTTATTCTTTATTCAAGTAACAAAGAAGAATGTGAATGGTTTATACAATTGGTTATTTCAATTTTTGGAATTAAAGGTAAATCTACTCCATATAAACCAAAAAATGGATACTATAAACTTCAACCATATAAAGCGCAAATTGATAATTCTGCTACGGCAAGAATACTGATTCTTTTAGGAGTAACTCCTGGAGATAAAACAAAAACTGGTTATACAATACCTAATTGGGTTTTACAAGGAAGTAAAGAAATAAAACTTGCATTTTTAAAAACTATTTTTACTTTTGATGGATGTAAACCTTTCAAAAGAAAATCTACTTGGACTATTAGTTATTCATGTAATGTAAGTAAAGATGCCTTACCAAAAGGGCTTTTATTTTTTGACCAATTGAAAAATATTTTAAATGAATTTGATGTAACAACTGGCGGTGTTTGTCAACACTTAAAGAAAAATAGTAAATTTATGTTGTTAATGTCAATTTCAGCAAGAAAATCTATTGTAAATTTCTACAAAAACATTGGTTACTTAAATCAAACTAAACAAGAAAGACTATCTTTTGCAGTAAAAGAAATTTTTAAGCTATTAAGATTAGACTTGAAAGAAAATTCAATAGTATTAGAAAAACTTAAACGAATTTATGGAACTGATAAAGAAACATTAAACTTTATGAACAAAGAGCTTTCATCAAACTACAGTTATAGACAATTTGAGCATTTTAGGAGAAATGAAAGCATGGTTCCATTAGAAATAATTATTTTTGCATTACAAAAAACTAATCATGAAAACTATCTACCAGAGTGGGCAAAGTTTCTTACGAATTGTTATCTTTCCAAGGAACCTTTAATAAATTCTTCAACTAAATCTTTGGCTTTTGAAGGAGAATGATGAATTGGAGGATGTTTCATAAGGTAAGCAGAACCTGACTCAATAAAACCGCTGATTTTTCTGTCAAGTGCAAGCTTTACAAGTCTTATAGCATCAATTACAACTCCTGCAGAATTAGGCGAATCTTCCACACTTAACTTTAAATCTAGTTCAAGTGGAACATCGCCAAACATTCGGCCTTCAATCCTAATAAAACAAAGTTTGTTATCATTCTGCCAAGGCACATAATCACTTGGACCAATATGAATATTTTCAGGATCAAGTCTTTCACCAAGCATCGCCTGTACTGCTTCAGTTTTGCTAATTTTTTTTGTTGCAAGTCTTGATCTCTCAAGCATATTTAAAAAATCAGTATTGCCACCAGTGTTTAACTGATACATGCGGTCTATCTTTATTCCTCTATCAGTAAACAATTTTGTCAAAGCTTTGTGAGTTATTGTAGCCCCTAATTGAGATGCCACATCGTCACCTATAATTGGAATTTTTTTGTCACGGAATTTTTTTTCCCAAGCAGGATCAGATGCAATAAAAACAGGCATGCAGTTTAC
>CAYIJY010000055.1:0-6746 GCA_964363785.1 uncultured archaeon | reverse complement strand
ATTCACTTTCAGGCGGAATGCCTGTGCTTTGGCTGCTTTCCCTGCTTTGGGTTATCTCGATTATCTGTTCCTGCGTTGCAGAATCGGGTTCCAAAACATCATATGACGTAGTGACTTCAAAGTCCGGGTAAGACTCGTCACTTGCATATTTTGGGGCTTTAGGAACGGAAAGGTAATTTTGCGGGTTTTCCTGTTGCATTGTGCCACTGAATTTTTCATTTCCCAAGCCATCCACGTAATCGGCAAAAGAAATTTGTCGTGAAGAAATAATTTTGTCCTTCAAATTGTTTTTTTGAGTGCCCTCAATGCACCCAGAAAACAATACCGCCAAAACAAGTAAAACCAAAAAAAGTTTTTTCCCAACCACTATTTTTAATATAAATTTAAAGTATATAATGTTATTGGTTGCCGCTGGTTGCCACGTGAGTGTGTCTTATCAGAAATAAGGCCAGCTCTAAAAATTTATTAAAGTTTGCGTGCGGTATTGACGCTACACTGCTTTTTGAGTTAAGGCCAAACACAAAAAACTCTGCACATCCATCGCAGGCAGAAGACAAACTTGAAAGCCTTTACATAGGCAATTTAGCCCAATAACTTTATGGGTTTTTTCTTTTATTGTCGAGAATAACTATTTTTGAGTTGCAAAATTTGCGCTACAATTATATAGAAGAAACACCCACAAATCTGTAATTTTTTAACTTTTTAAAGTTAAAAAATTGGGGGTTTATGAATGAATAAAAGTAAAATACTAATTCTTTTAGTCGGATTAATGACACTATTTTTTGCAAGCACTCAAGTACTTGCAGTACAAACAGAAAGTTTACTTTTTGAGGAATTTCCTGAGGAACCATTATCATGGTTTTTAGAGAATCAAGTAACTGAATTTTCCTCGTTTGAATTCCAAGAACAACACTTATCAGTTATGTGCTTTATTTTTGGTTGTTCAGGACCAGTGGCGCCAACTAATCCACCAGCGCGAAATTGGTGCAGACAACAAATAGGCGAAACAAATTGTACATTGAGAAGAGCATGTGAAATCAGTTGTTGCGACTTAAACATCTACAACAGCACAAGTGAGTTCAATTCATGTGTTTCAAATTGTGTAGAAAATACTACTGGTCCAGGCGGACCAACTGGTTGCACACCAATATAAATTTTTTTAATTAGGGATTTCAACAGTTAAAAAAAACTGTTGAAAACTTTTTCTTTTTTTATTTTTTAACAAAATAAAGTCCAGTTGGGTTATTTGTAAACACTAATGCATACTGTGAATCCCTGCTTTTTACTTTTGCAAGGTAAACAAATCTTCGCACTTGTTTCAAGGCGTCCCTTAAATACGGTTGTGTGCGTCCATGAGTTTTTATTAATTCAATTATTTCTTCCATGGCTTTTACAGGGAGATTGCCCTTTGCAAATTTCCTAAATTTTTCATTAAATAATTCACTGTCAATCTGTGCTTCGCTAACCACAAGATCTTCTTCGTACCTTGCTATTGATTTTTTATTTTCCCTTACAGGTTTTTTCATGCGCCTTTGCCTACGTGCAAATAAAACCCCCGCAAGTATTCCGCCCCCAACCATAACAGGCTCAATTACTCCTTTATAATTTGATAAAAGTTGTTCTCTGTTTTTTACTTTTGCATAAATAAAATTAGCGCGCCCAGCGAGTTCTTTCTCTTTGATTCTTGACAAACCTGGTTTACTTAATTCAGCAACCAACGCATTTGCTTGTCTTGTTTGGTATTTACTAGCTTCCATTCTGCCGCCATGGTACAACCCCAGTGCAGCTGTGCCTCCAATTGCGGCAAGAGTTAAACCACGTGCAATAATTCTTGCACTTCTTCTTGGTTTAGCCCTGTAACCTGCAACCATTTCTTTTGAATCAGGTGCCTTTCTGGTTGTTTTATGTCCACTCCAACCAAATCTTAATTTTTCCCAAATTTTTCGTGGTTTAGGCATACTGCAAGAAAAAATAGTTTTTTGAAGTTAATAAGCTTTTTTTTTTAAATTAAATCCATTAAATATGACAAACCTTTAGTCCACGCTTCATCAAATACTTTTGATGATAATCTTCAGCTTTCCAGAAATCTTGTGCAGGCACAATTTGAGTGACTATTTTATTCTTAAATTTGCCCGACTTTTCAAGCTCTTCTTTTGCTTTTTCAGCCAGTTTTTTTTGCTCTTCACTGTGATAAAAAATAGCTGACCTGTACTGGGTTCCAACATCAGGCCCTTGTCTGTTCAAAGTAGTTGGGTCGTGGTTTTCCCAAAAAACCTTCAATAGTTTTTCATAAGAAATTTCTTTAGGGTCAAACTCTATCTGCAAGGTCTCTGCATGGCCGGTCAAGCCAGTGCAAACAACCATATATGCAGGCTTTTTTAGTTTCCCGCCAGTATAACCAACAAGAGTTGATTTCACGCCCTTAAGCTCTCTAAATACCTCTTCAACCTGCCAAAAACAACCCGCTGCAAAAGTCGCCAACTCAGTTTTTCCTTTTTCCATAACAATAATTTAAATAGCAGTTAAATAAAATTCTTTGCATTTAAGGCTCTTGATTTATTTTTGTTTTAAAATCATTCAGTGCATCGAATGCGCGCTGGTCGAATTGTTGGCTTCCTTTTTGTGTTGCCTCTAATTCATTGTCCAAAAAAACCAAAAACACAAAACACTTTTTGTTATTTTCAATCCACGAGTAATAAATGTTGTCAAGAATTTTTTCAAAATCATCAACAGTTCTAATCACACTGCCAGTCTGTCCAATCAATGGCCAATCATCGCCAAAACCGCAAGTTAAATTCGGCAAATCAAGTGAAGTCAAATGACTGAGCACTTCTTTAAATCCAGTGCGCTCAAATTTTTGTTCATCAGAGTCAACTCCTTTAAACAAAAAAACATAATTTTTTTTCGCAGCGTATTCTACAATTTCTTTTGCAACATCAATGTCGTTTGCAATCGGCTCCAAAAAAAGCGGTTCAACACTCAAAAAAAGTTTTTTGTTTTTAAATTCACTTGAATACAAATCAACAACACTTAACACATACTCTTTCCAAATAGGCAAACTAAAGCCGGCTTCCATAAATGCCTGCCTGCCCTCCTGTGAAGGCTGTGCAGTCCAAAAACCCAAGTGCCCAATGCCAATCTGAACACCCAAGACACGCTTGTCATTATCATATTTTTGCGCCAACTCATGCACAAAGGGAGCGTAAACCTGCATGAATTCTTCATCCCAAACTTTAGGAATAGTTACTAAACCGCGGTTTTCTTTTCTTGACTCAAAAGTAATTTGCGTGACTTTCTCTTTCACCCAATCAGGCGTAATGTCATTCCCGCGCTGCTGGCCATAAGGAAAAACACGCAAAATAACATTTTTCCCATTTTTGGACCAATAATCAATCTGCTCTTCCAAAGGCAACCCAATTCTTTGGTCAACAGCGTTCCAATTGAATTCGCCCTGATTAGGCTCAATTTGGCTCCAATGGACTGGAATAATTACTGCTCCCAAAAACTCGTGGTCTTTAAAAGATAAATTTTGCGGGTGGTCAGCAACAACTAGGCCAATGCCGATTTCACTGGTTCCAATGGTTTGGCCTTGATTACAGCCACTTAAAATCAAAGCCAAAAACACCGCAAAAATGAATTTTTTAAACATTTTTTAACCCTAAAACTTGGGCATTTAAGCCATTTTAAAGCAATCTGTGCTTTTTTGTTTTCTTAAGTGCATTACAAAAACACTTGTCCAAGAATTTGGGCTTTTTAGTGTTTTTTTCCTTTATCAACCTATTTAAACCTTTTCTCTTAATTTTTATTTAATTATAATTATACTTTTGGGTAGTGGTTAATGTGTCCAATAAAAAAGCAAAAGGTTTAAGGGCTAAAACAAGAGACTTGTACAAACGTAGAGGTCCAAAGATTAGTCCAAACAGACTCTTAAAGGAATTTGAGGTTGGCCAGAACGTAACAATCAAAATAAACAGTTCTGTTCATGGTGGCTTGCCGCATAGGCGCTTTCAGAATCTATCTGGAAAAATTGTCGCCAAACAGGGCACTGCATACGTGCTAAACGTAATGCATGGTGACAAATCAAAGCAAGTAATCACCACTTCTGCCCACTTGACAAATGCAAATTAAAAAAAAAACTTGGGGTGGAAAGTATGATTGGTAAAAAAGTTAGTTATTCAAAGTTAGTTCCTATTTTTGAAGTAAAAGACCTAGTCAAAGAAAGAGTTGACCAAAACGACAAAGGAATAGAGCCAACTTACGAACAAAGAATGGTGCTTGAATACACAAAAAGATTTGCAAAGCTTACGCCTGCAAAAGGCAAAAAACTTTTGGAAGACCTAAAAAAATTTGAAGGTTTGCCGGAAAATGCAATGATAAAAATCGTTGACATACTTCCAGAGGACACAGATGAAATAACTCTCTTGCTTTCAAAACAAGACAAAGTATCTCCGGAATCACTAAAAGAAATAATTGAACTAATAAAGAAATACAAGGCGTAAAAAAAAAACACGCTTTATTTTTTGGTGGTACCAATGTTGGAAGATGAAAACGCAGTAGTCTTGGATTTTTTGCTTCATGGAAAAAGCACTGGCTTTAAACAAATGCCAATCGCACAAGTCATCGGCACACAATACTTTACCCTGCTTGAAGTGGTTCCAAAGCCAAACGTAAACCTAAAGGCAGGACAACAAGTCTACATTGGAAAAGGCGAAAGAAAAGAAATCGAGTTAATCAAAAGAAGAATCTCATTCAAAGACCTTACTTCAAGTGCAGTTGCAGAAATAGACAAAACAATCGAACACTTGGTTTCTATCAACGAAGCACGCTTTGTAGAATTTTTTAACAATTCAAGATCAATCACAATCAAAAGACACCAGCTTGAATTGCTTCCAGGGCTTGGAAAAAAACACATGCTCTCAGTCTTAGGTGAAAGAGAAAAAGCACCATTCACAAGCTTTAAGGACATTGAAGGCCGTGTACCATTAATGCCAAATGTTCCAAAAACAGTAGTCAAAAGAATAATCGAAGAACTTGACGGCGAAGAAGAAAAACACTTTTTATTCGTAAAACCATTCGTCAAAAAAGAAGAAGACTATAGAGGCGACAGACGCGACTATCGCCCAAAAAGATTCTAGCTAGAACTGCCATTTGGAGTTTCTTTCTTAAACATTTTCTCACGCTTTTTCTTTACAATGACACTCTTTAAAGAACTAAACCGACTAATGCTTGATTACAATTTTTATCCTTCAAAAAAAAAGGCACAAAACTTTGTAATTGACCCTGACTTTGTACTAAAGCTTGTTGCTTTGGCAAACCTTCAAAAAAACGATGTTGTTTTGGAAGTAGGTGCAGGCACAGGTTTTCTCACACGCGAACTCATAAAACACTGCAACGTAATTGCAGTTGAATTAGATGACAAGCTCTGTGTGCTTTTAAAAGAAAAATTCAGCACAGAAATAGAAGAAGGAAAACTAGTTTTGCTTGAAGGAAACGCACTTGAAATGGATTTTCCAAAATTCAACAAAGTAGTCTCACTTCCACCATACACCATAAGCTCTGACTTAATGTACAAACTTGCATTAATCAATGGCATTGAGTCAATGACTTTTGTTTTCCAGCGAGAATTCGTGCAAAAATGCACTGCAATCGAAGGCTATAACCAATACGGTCCACTGTCTGTTTTGCTTGGTTATTTTTTTGACTCAAAAATAATGCAGTTAAACGTCTCGCCTGAAAACTTTTTCCCAAAACCAAGCTCATTTTCATCCTTGGTTGTTTTTCACAGAAACACAAATGTAAAATCTGTGCCTGAAATAGAAAAGTTTGTTTTATTCTTAAGGCAAGTTTTTAGGCTTAGAAACAAAAACCTTTCAAACGCACTTGAAAAATCTTATCCATTCATAAAAAAAATACTAGATCTTTCAAAAAAAGACTTTGACAAAAAACTTGCCAGCGCAAAGCTTGATGAAATAAAAGTTTACCAGTACTCGCCAAAACAATTTGCACAATTATTTCAATTATTTTTAAAGTAATACTTTCCAATCACGTTTTTTTCAAGCTCAATAATTGGAAGGCCCTTTAACAAATTAAGCGCAAGCTCAAGTTTTCTTTTGTTGTTTGCCTGCAATTCAAAAATCGGTGATTTCTTTTTTATTTTATTCCCCTGCTCAACAAACAATACAAGTCCTGCTTCCTTGTCTGTTGGCGCTCCCGCTGTTCTTGCAATTTCCATGCAGTTTTTTACATTAATTTTTTTTATTGTGCCAGCACTCTGTGAGTACACAATCTGTTTGAATTTTGGCTCAGATATTTTCTTTGAAGAAACTATTTTTCCGCCCTGTGCAATGATTATTTCATGCATTTTTTTAAGCGCTTTGCCACTTTCAAGCAAATGCTTTGCCTTTGTATAACCCTGGCCCTGTTTGCAGTCACCAACAAGTTCAAGAAGTGCCCCTGCAAGTTCACAGCTTTTTTTTGCCAAGTCATCAAACTTTTTTCCCTCAAGAATCTCCATTGCAAGCCTTGCCTCAAGTGCAGCACCAAAAGCATTGCCACTCGGTTTTGTGCCATCAGTAATCACAACTTCTACTTTTATTCCGACTTTTTTTCCAACTTCCAAAAATTTAAACGCAATTTCCTCTGCATCAATCTTGTTTTTTATTTTTGTATCAGGACCAACAGGCAAATCAATCACCAAAAACTTTGACCCGACAGAAGCCTTTTTTGCCATGACTGAAGCAATTACC
>CAYIJY010000054.1:0-6817 GCA_964363785.1 uncultured archaeon | reverse complement strand
GCAGAAGGCACAACAATCTCACACTTAAGTGACATTGTTGAAAAAAGCGGAATAATACTTGGAGTTGAAATCAACGCAAAAACAATGCAAAAATTCATGTATTTATGCGAAAGACGAGTAAACCTAGTTCCTGTTTTGGCTGATGCAAACCAACCTGAGTCCTACAAAGAATATTTTGGAAGAGACAAAGTAGATTTTTTATTTCAGGACGTAAGCCAAAAAAATCAAGCAGAAATTTTTTTAAAAAACTCAAGAATGTACTTAAAACCAGGCTCAAAAGCAATGCTTTCAATAAAAGCAAGATCAATTAGCCAGACTGACCCATTCAAAAAAATTGTTGACAACGAAAAAAATAAACTTGAAAAAGAATTTGAAATTTTACAAGTAATCAATTTAGAGCCATTTGAAAAAGAACATGCACTAATTTTGTGTGAAAGAAAATGACGAACGCAAAAGCCTACTCCCCAACACACATCACAGGCTTTTTTGCAATTTATGAAAACGGATCAACAGGCGCAGGAGTCAACCTACAAGAAGGAATGATTACCACTGTTAACGCAAAAAAAAGTAAAACAACAAAAATTAAAATAAAAATCAATGGAAAAAAAGAACACGCAGAAACTTCACGAAAAGTCATTGAAAAATACTTAGCAAAAGTAAGTGAAAATTATTCAATTCAAGTTAACCACAAAACAAAAGCCCCAATTGGTTATGGGCTTGGTGTAAGCGGAAGCGGAGCACTCTCACTCTCAATTGCACTAAACAAAGCACTTAAAACTAATTTAACAAAAGCACAAATTCTTGAAATAGCAAAACAAGCAGAAATAGAAGCAGGCACAGGCCTTGGAGACGTTGTTGCAGAACAACTTCACGGCATTTTAGTTGGATTGCCGCCTTTTCCTTCAACAAAAGCAAAAATAATTAAATCAAAAAAAAAGTTTGTAGTTTGCGGTTTTTTTGCACCAATTAAAACCAAAGACATAATCAGGGATGAAACTCACAAAAAAAAAATAAACGAAGCAGGACTCTATTGCATGGAAAAAATCTTGGAAAACCCTACAGCAGAAAACTTTGTAGACCAATCAATCCACTTTACATTAAACAGTGGTTTGGCAACAAAAGAAGTTCTTAAAGTCATGGAAAATATTCCAAAGACAAGCCAATCAATGCTTGGAAGCACAACATTTACAATCACAGGCAATCCAAGCAAAGTCAAAAAAGAACTAAAAAAATACTGCAAAAAAATCCTTGTAAGTAAAATTGCAGAGCACGGAGCACGATTATTGTGAACACCCCAAATCACCCAAGAAAAGAATCACTTGAACAAAGAAAAAAACTCGAAGAGGGAGTAAAAAGTGGAATAGTAACCATTACAGGTTTAGTTGCTTTTGGACGCGGAGAAGCATTTGATTATCTAATTGGTGAGAAAACAACCAACAACGCAAAAAAAGCTATCACTGCAAGTGCTGCAATGCTTTTGCTTTCAAAAAAACCAGTTATCTCAGTAAACGGAAACGTGACTGCCCTTTGTGCAAAAGAAACAATTGAATTGGCAAACGAGTTAAACGCACAAATTGAAGTAAATATTTTTTACCCGCCAGAAAAAAGAAGAACCTTAATTGCAAAGCACTTTGAAAAACTTGGAAAAAAAATTTTAGGAGAAAAACCCTCAAAAACAATTGATGGCATTTCTTCAAACAGACAACTAGTTGACGAAAAGGGAATATTTCAAGCAGACACAATTTTAGTTCCACTTGAGGACGGAGACAGAACAATTGCATTAAAAAAAACAGGAAAAAAAGTAATTGCCATAGACCTAAACCCAAAAAGCAGGACTTCAAAAACAGCAGACATCACAATTGCAGATAACGTAATAAGAGCAATACCTGCCTTGACTTTGGAATTAAGAAAACTTAGAAAACAAAAGAAAGAAAAACTAGAAAAAATAATTAATAGCTTTGACAATAAAAAAAATCTTTTAGAAGCACTAAAAATAATCAAAAAAAATGCGTGAAAAAATGAATGAAGACATAAGACAAGGAATTCATTTATTGTTTGGATTATTGCTTGTTGGAATACTAGTTTTTTTTGGCAGAGAAAAATTACTGATTTTTACTTTATTTAGCCTGATTGTTGCAGTTATCTTAAACCTGTCAACAATAATCGGATTTAGGAATAAAGAATTACACAAAACACTTTCTGTCGCACAAAGAAAAACAGAAAAAAAATCGCCATTTGTTGGCGCAATGATATTTTTAGTCGGAGTAACTATTCTAACAATTTTCTTTCAAGAAAGACAAATTCTTGGCGGATTAATAGTTCTTGCAGTTGGAGATTCATTTTCAACAATAATTGGCAAAAAATTTGGAAAAACCAAAATTACAGACAGACATACATTTGAAGGAACCATAGCCGGAATAGGGGCGTCTTTTATTGGGCTTCTTTTTTTATTTTAACCAATCACAGCTATTTTGACTGCAACTACAGGAATGGCCTCAGAATTGCTTGGACTCGAAGACAACATAACAATACCACTAGTAAGTGCCTTAACACTGCTTTTATTATAGTTTCGAGAGAAAAAATTCTTTGAGTCCGTAGCTCAGCCTGGATCTTATTCTCAAAATAAAAAAAACGGACCGAGTGGGAATTGAACCCACGATCTCCAACTTACTCTTTTACCCAGTAAAATAGGAGGTTAGCACAAATCAAAAAAATACAAAAAATTCTGATTTTTGGTGCCTTATCCACTAGGCTATCGGTCCAACAAACTATAGAGCAATTTAGCCCTTAAAGCCTTATTTGTGTGATAAAAACCAATTTCCTGCAAGAACTTTAAAAGCATTCCTTTCTGCCTATTTCTTAGTTCAAAAGAACTGCATAATCTTCCATCTTTTGGTGACTTTCCAATTCTTTCGTAAATTTTTTGAGTTTCTACCCCAAAAACAAGAAGTGCGCCTTTAATTTCTTCAATAAATGATTTATCCTTAAAAGTAATATCAATGAAGAGCTGCCTCACTTCTGCAGGATTTATGGGTAAAGTGCCATCTGAGTCAAACAAGCCAGCTAAATAATATTTTAACAAAATTTTATCTTGTTTAATCAAATTTGGAATTTTTAAGTTTTGTTTTTCGCCTCTATTAATATCAAAAACATTGTGCAAAAAAGAGTTCAGTACAACACTTTTAATTTCAAGACAAGCAGAGTCTTTACCAGACAATGGCGATTTTTTTGGAAATACATGTCCAGCTAATCCAAAAAGATTTCTTGAAAGCAGCTCAATTTTTTCAGCTTGATCAAAATATTCATCAGAAAAGCCTATTTGTTTTTTATCAGAAGAAATGAAACCGTCACCTTGTAAATATCCAACAAAATAAGCCAAATCAGGAGTGACAATTTTTGGAAGAAAAACTTTTTTTTGTCTTGCAGTAAATTCTAGTTTTTGAAGAGCATAAATTTTATCAAAAACTTCTGAATCTATTTTTTCACAAAAAGTTTTAAGAAATTTTATTGATGCCCTATTTTTTGAAATTAAATACTTTTTATAAGTTTTTTCGATTAAACCAAATAAACGTGCAGATTCTTTAGTAGATAAACCTGATTTTATCTGTGATTCATACAGAATATTTGAAATGCCTAAAACAACGATTTTATCATCAAGTTTTTCTAAAAAATTAGGAATTTCAACCATTAAAATAAAAATGTTTGAAGTTTATAAGTTGTTATCTAGAGTGCATTTCCGGTGCGAAAAAAAATCCTTCGGATTCAATATGGTTAGGTAGATAGTATGGTCGAAAGTGATTACAAAGCAATCCTTAAGTATAGAAAAGAAAAACTGCGTAAAAAACTTATTCCACACGAAAAAATAAAAAAAGAGCTTGGACTTTAATGACAGAACTATTGTACCTGCAGGACTCTTATTTGAAAGAATTTCAAGCAAAAATCACAGACATACAAGAAAATAAAATCTGTTTAGACAAAACTGCTTTTTACCCACAGGGCGGAGGACAACCATCAGACACTGGCTGGTTAGTTATTGACGGTAAAGATTTTGAAGTTCTTGAAGTAAAAAAAGAAGCAGATAAAGTTTGGCACAAATTAAAACAAGTAGAGGGTTTGCAAGTTGGACAAATTGTTAATGGAAAAATTGACTGGAAAAAAAGATACGAATTCATGAGAATGCACACAAGTGCACATGTCTTGGCTGCAATTATTTTTAGTGAAACAAAAAAACTAATCACAGGAAACCAAATAGGTTACCCCGAATCAAGAATGGATTTTGACGCAGACGAATCATTCAACGAAAGTAGCGCAAAAAAACTTGAAGAAAAAACAAACCAAGAACTATCAAAAAATCATGAAGTCAGTGCCTATTTTTTGCCAAGAGAACAAGCTATCCAAAAACCAGAACTAGTAAGACTAAAAGATCTGATGCCGCCAAGCCTAAAAGAATGGAGAATCATCCAAATTGGAACAATTGACTTACAGGCAGATGGTGGAACACACGTAAAAAACACACGTGAAATTGGAAAAATAAAAATAATTAAAACTCAAAACAAGGGCAAAGAAAACAAAAGAATTTATTGGCAATTACAAGATTAAATTCGTCAACCAACTAAAAAACAAAAAACTAGCTTACAATTAAATACTAATTTTCCCATTATCAATTGGAAAAATATTCTCAAAGGAGTGGTGTGATGGTAAAACTTGAAGAAATATTTGCAAACGAAGTAAATAGATTAAAAAACGAAAAACTAAATTGGGAGCCAAAAACACTCCAGGGCCCAAGTTCAAACAAAGCTATTTTTGACAAAAAAAAAGTAATTCTACTTTGCTCAAATAATTATTTAGGGCTAGCAAACCACCCTGCACTAAAAAAAGCAGCAATTGCCGCAACAAAAAAATTTGGAGCAGGCTCAGGCGCAGTAAGAGCAATTTCTGGAACAATGGATTTACACTTAAAACTAGAGAAAAAAATTGCACAATACAAAAAAACTGAAAGCGCATTATTTTACCAATCAGGCTTTACTGTCAACTCAGGGCTAATACCCGCAGTAACTGGAGATGGTTGGCTAATAATTAGCGACGAACTAAACCACGGAAGTATAATTGACGGAGTTCGGCTTTCAAAAGCAGAAAAAGCAGTTTACAAACACTCAGACATGACAGACCTAAGGCGAGTATTGCAAGAAAACAAAGACAAATACAAAAACACACTTGTAATCACTGACGGAGTGTTTTCAATGGATGGAGACATTGCAAAGCTTGATGAAATAGTAGAGTTAACTACAGAGTTTGATGCAAACACATACGTTGATGACGCACACGGAGACGGAGTGCTTGGAAAGAACGGCGCAGGAATAGTCTCACACTTTAAATTACATGGAAAAATAGACATAGAAATGGGAACATTCTCAAAAGCATTCGGAGTAGTAGGCGGCTATGTATGCGGCTCAAAAAACCTGTGCGAATTTGCATTAAACAAATCAAGAACATGGCTATTGACAGGCTCACACCCACCCGCAGTAACAGCAGCATGCATTGCCTCGATTGAAACAATACAAAAAAAACCACAACTCGTAAAAACGCTCTGGAAAAACAGAGGATTCTTTGTAAAAGAATTAAAAGACTCAGGGTTTAACACAGGAAACAGCCAAACTCCAATTATTCCAATTATGCTTGGAGACAGTGGCTTGGCCAAAAACTTTTCACAAGAACTTTTCAAGAAAGGAGTCTACGGTTTGCCAATTACTTTTCCAATGGTTGCACAGGGAAAAGCACGAATAAGAACACAAGTAAGTGCAAGTCACACAAAAAAAGATTTAGAGCAAGCACTTGATGCAATAAAAAAAGTAGGAAAACAACTCAAAGTAATTTAAAAAAAAAGAAATTGCCGGAAAAAAAACCGGCTAATAATTTTATTTAGCTTTTTCCTAAGCTGTAGACTGATTTTAATGCTACTACCAAAGCAGCTGGTGCAACAAACACAGCCAAAGAACCTACTATGCTGTCAAGCACTACACCCGCCATTGGAATTAAAGTCAAACCTGATGTACCACCAACAGCCATTAAAGCTATTGCAGCAATCAAAAAGCTATTGACTTCCTTATCTGAAACGTTTAGGAAACCTACTACCAAACCCAAAACAATCAAGGCCAACAAAAACCAGCCCTGCATTTCGACTGATAGCATGGATCCAAAAATCCCGGCAAGCAAAGCTAAAACTATTCCTGCCAAAAATGCATATCCTCCCATTTGATCATTCATAAAATGAAACACCTCTAAAAATAATTTCAAAAAAAATACTTTTAAATTATGTAGTTTACAAATGCCAAAAAAACGTTAATAAGCGAAAAAAACACCCAAAAAACACTACTTTGTCGAGAATTGACGAAACGTTTTTAACCACTTAACGGAAAATAGGTCTTTATGAATCAACTTGCAACAATCATTGCCGGGGAAATATGCCTAAGCAAAGATCACGGAAGCTCAATGAAAAAATGGCGCGAAATATTTGGCGTCTCACAAAGCGACTTGGCAAGATACTTAAAAATTTCAAGCTCAACAATTTCTGACTACGAAAGCGGAAGAAGAAAATCCCCAGGAATACTTGTAATCAGCAGACTCGTTGAAACCCTTTTGGAAATAGACAAAAAAAATAATGGCAAAGTAGCAAAACAACTCGAAAAAGATTTTAAACCAAAAGAAAATATTTTTGACATAACTGAATTCTCAAAATCAATAAGCGGCAAAAACTTTGCAGAAGCAATACAGGCAAAAATAGTTGCCAACCCACAAAAACTAAAAGAAACAAACATCT
>CAYIJY010000053.1:0-6852 GCA_964363785.1 uncultured archaeon | reverse complement strand
CATTTTTGCAGAAGAAAATGGCTCCCAAGCAATAACTTTCAAACCAGGAAATAATTCTTTTAATCGTCTTCCGGGGCCCAGAATAGTTGCTCCGTTTCCAACACCTAGAACCACAAAATCAAGTTTTGTTTTTCCGAGCTGTTTTTTTACTTCACTAGCAATAGGCTCAAGTGAAAGAGTTGACCTTTTATCTTGAGAATGATTAGGACTCCAATATTTAGGCAATCCTTGTGATTCTCTTTGTTTATTTTCAATTGCAAGAACTCTTTTCAAAGCCTCTGCAGCGCCACCAACATAGTGCTTTGCAGGAGTCAATCTGACTTTTGCACCTTCTTTTTTTACACCATCAATCCTTGCTTTAGGCAAATTAACTGGCATAATTACTTCGGCAGAATAACCAAGTAACCTAGCTAAATAAGCAAAAGAAATACCTGCATTACCTGAACTGGTTTCAATCAAAAGAGTCTTTCCTGGAACAATTCTTCCTTCAGCCTCAAGTGCCTTTAGTAAGTGAAGATAAACACGATCATAGTGGCTACCAGAAGGATTATGATATTCTTCTTTAACAAAAACTCTGCAACCGTTTGGGACTTTGATTTTACTAATTTCATATAAAGGAGTATTAGCAATTCTTTTCTCTAAAGTTGCATACAACCGCTGTCTAAGTAAAGGAAATTTTTGCCTAGAAGTTTTTCTAGTTTTTTGCCTAATCGCAACTTTACCCCTTAAACGCGTACGAGAATTAATCATAAAAAAAGAAGAGTGAAAAGAAATAAAAAAAAGACGAAAAACACAATCAAAAAAAGTTTTAGCTTTGCTTTAATTCTTTTAGTTTTCTGTGAAAGTCAGTAAGCTTAGGAGATTTAGCATAAAATTCCTTAAACCACTCATTTTGGCAGACTTTCTCAGCTTCATTAACAACTAAATTCAAGTAAGCTTGATCTAGGTTCTTGCTTTCTTTTTTATTAGACAAAAGCAAAGACAATTCACCCAAAATACTTGATTGTTCTTCATTTTTGTTTTCAATAAATGTCCCGTCAAGATTTCTTTCAAGTGCATCTATTGCTTCTTTATCAGAAACTTTCTTTTCATCCATGTAAAAAACTGCTTTCCAATCACCTTTCATTTTCCAAAAATGAGTTGGATTTTTACCAGTCTTAAAAAAAGTAGTTAAATTGTTGAAAGCATTAGTAGGAATAATAACACAATTTTTACCAGGCCTAATGTGTGGGTGGCTAGAAAGCACGCCTTTTCTATGATAACTATAGGTTTTACCATTAGATTTAGTTACATTTTGAGTGTAACCGTACAAAGCCCTAAATAGTTTTTGATAAGTGTAAGAGCTGTGTTTAATCGACTCCGGTAAAATAAATTTATATTGAATAAAAAAACCTTTAGCCACAGACCCCACACTTCCACTAATAATAGAACACAACAAAACAAAAACTATGTTATGTATATTTTTTATATATAAAAAAGTTTTTAAGCAGTTCTACAAAAAATCCAAAAAAAAAATTATTTACCTTCTTGAATAAGCGCCGGAATACTTTCTTGTAGGAGCTGCAACTGGTACTTGTTTTGCTGGAGCTGATTCCATTGCTGGATTAGGTCCGTGACCGACAACAATAATGTCTTTTGCAGATCGAACATTCCTAAAAGGAATACTTTTTTCTGTCAAAATTTTTTTTGCGTCTTGCTTTGACTTAGGCTTCAAAGGCTCAGTTGTAATTGTTTCAACTTTTCCTTTTTCTAAGTTAATAATTAAATCATAGACTTTTCCTTTATAGTCTCCATCTACCCCATAAATTTCCATTCCAAAGAGCTTTGAGAGTGGCATTGCCATTTTAAATCACCTTAACATCCATTATTTTAAATTTTATAATTTATATAATCACAACCAAATATATAAACCTTTTCCCAAAGCGCTTATACATAAACACAAATTAAAATTTTTTTCACTTTAAATAACAATCGATGAAAATATGCACTACTACATAAATTTTTTAATTTTAAATGTGGCTTTCTATTAGTTAAATTGTTTCATTGTTTTTGGTCCAGTTAGCTCTTAATTGCAAATATTAGTGGAAGTACGCGCCGTCAGATAATAATTGGTAAAAAACTCAATTTGTTTAACAAAAAATGTATTTCTGATTTTTTTTATAGTTTGTCTAGCGGCGAAACCACTTTTTTTAATTGATCAACACTCACATGAGTATAAATTTGAGTTGTATTAAGGGAACTGTGGCCTAAGAGCTCCTGGATTTTCCTGATGTTTTCCCCTGCTTCCAGTAAATGAGTGGCAAAACTGTGGCGCAACTTATGTGGTGTAACTTCCTTTTGAATTCCGGCTTTTTGTGCAGCTTCCTTAATTATTCGTTGAATTGTGTCAACTGAAAGTGGTTTGCCATTCTTTTTAGAGAACAACCAGGGATTTTTGATTTTTCTTTTATCTAAATACTTCTTGATTTTTTTAACCCATTTATCGGACAAAATTATTATTCTGTCTTTATTTCCTTTTCCCCCTACCACTTTAGCAATTTTTTCCTTTAAGTTAATATCTTCAATTTTTAACTTTGTTAACTCACTAACACGAACACCACTTGAATACAAAAATTCAACAATCAATCTATTCCTGCCAAGCTTAGCTGCACCAATCAAAGCCTTAACTTCATCACGTGTCAAAATAACTGGGAGTTTTTTTGCTTTTTTTGGAATCTTGATATCCTCAAACACATTTTTTTTTAGTATTCGTCCAAACAAATACTTTAAAGAAGAATAAACCAATGCAAGCGTAGCGCTGGCAGCATTTTTAGTTTGTTTTTTTTCAGCCAAAAAAGAAACAATATCCTCACGAGAAAATTCGCTAACTGGCTTGTTAGTTTTAACTAAAAATTCATTAATATAAGAAAGATAAGCCTGTAATGTTTTTTGCGAATAACCAGAAATAATTAATTCCTGTTTTGTCCTTTCAAACAACTGTTTTTTTTCTTCACTTAATTCAACCATACCTAAGATTATCTTTTTTTGAAAGATTTAAACTTAGGTGTTTGTAATTTAATTTTTTTTGCAAGCAGACAAGTTTTTAAAGATTAAAGACAAGTGAAATACTTATGCTTAGAAAAAAAAAGGAAGGACACCCTTTACCAAAAACAGCTGAAATGACTGCCTGGGAAAAAGAATTTGGTAAAATGAGTCTATCCGAGCATGAAGAAAAACTTAGAAGCCTTGGCCTAGATGATGAAGACTTAGAAGAATTCAAAGAAGCATTCAAACAACAAAAAAAAGAACAACCAAGCAAATAAAACCCTTTAGAAGGAACTAATTCTTTATGATAAAAGCAGTAGTATTTGACCTAGATAATACTCTAATTGACTTTATGCGAATGAAAAAAATGAGCTGCGAAGCCGCAATCTCCGCAATGATTGACGCAGGCCTACAAATGAACAAACAAGAAGCCTACGACAAACTCTTTGAACTTTACGGAGTTTACGGTATTGAAAATCAAAAAATCTTTCAAAAATTCTTAAAAAAACACATTGGGCAAATCGATTACCGCATACTCTCAAGTGCAATAACTGCTTATCGTAAGGTACAAATTGGTTTTTTGGAGCCATATCCAAAAGTCAGACAAACACTTTTGCGGCTAAAAGAACGAAAACTAAAACTTGCAGTAGTAAGTGATGCTCCGCGAATGAAAGCCTGGCTTAGATTAAGTGAAATGAACTTAGCAGATTTTTTTGAAATAGTAATTACAGTTGGTGACTCAAAAAAACTAAAACCGCACAAAAGACCATTTCAACTAGTCTTACAAAAACTTGCATTAAAACCAGAAGACGTCTTATTTGTTGGAGACAATCCAGGAAAAGACATTAAAGGCGCAAAAGCAATTGGCATGAAAACGGCACTCGCTGAATATGGCAGAATATTTCCAACCGGAGAAAAAGCAGACTACAGCATTAACGACATAAGTGAACTAGTTGAAATAGTTGACAAATAATTTTTTTTTTCAAGATAAGTTTTTATTTTCATTTAATCGTAAAATATTTTTAAGGTGGGGTTTGATGAGATTTTCTGTCGGAGAAATGGAGCGAAAAAAAAATTTTTCAAATGAAGAGTCAAAATGCATGAATTGTTCAAAAATGTTTATGCCCGGAAAAGGAGTTTACGAACGAAGATTTTGTTCTGACACCTGCAGGCAAGAATATTTTGGTTAAAAATTGTCTTTTTTTTATGTCTACAATAAACAAAAAGCTTGTTAACAGAATAAAAAATTTTTTTAAAAGCGCAAACAAGCAAAAAGCAGTAATTGGCTTAAGCGGAGGAATAGATTCTGCACTAGTTTGCTCCTTATTAGTTGAAGCTATTGGCAAACAAAATGTAACCGCATTAATACTTCCATTTAACGGAGTAAGTTCAAAAGAAAACATCCAAGACGCACAAAATTTTGCAAAAAAACTAGGCGTAAAAACGATTTTACAGGAAATAAATTCTTTTTCAGAGCCCTTTTCAAGCCTTCCTTGGAAACAAACTAATCTTTCAAAAACAAACACTTTACCTCGCCTAAGGGCAATCATTCTTTACAATTACGCAAACTCAAATGACTGTCTAGTAGTTGGCACAGGAAATAAGACTGAGTTAATGCTTGGGTATTTCACTAAGTACGGAGACGGAGCAGCAGATTTCTTTCCAATAGGTACTCTTTGGAAAACCAAAGTCTATGAACTAGCCAAAGAAAGAAAGCTTCCAATCGAGTTTTTAGAAAAAACACCCACCGCAGAGCTTTGGGTCGGGCAAACAGACGAAAAAGAACTAGGCTTAACGTACAAAGAAATGGATGAAATGCTTGTTAAGTTAGTTGACAAGGGAAAAAAGGTGTCTGAGTTGGTCAAAATGGGCTACTCCAAAGACAAACTTATTCACTTAAATAAGTTAGTTAGTGGCAGTCGGCACAAGCGGCTAACGCCGCCTATCCTTTAAAACCCGTCTACATAACAAAATAACTAAAATTATCTTTCTAAAACAAAAAAACTCTTTATTTTTTATTTTTGGGTTTTCTCCTTGTTTAAGTGATCACACCCCTACATCAATGATTAAAAATATCAAAAAATCAAAAAATGGTTAATTTTTAGTAGTTTTTACATTGATTTTGGTTGTGTTTTATGCGCAAAGATATTTGAATTAAGTTAATTTTTCGAACCAAGTGTATTTTGTTGTTTTTTGGTGTTTTAAGTGATTTTAACGCTGTTTTCGCTAATTTTTTTTTGAACGCTCGCGAAAATTCATAAAAATCGAACCAAAAACTTAATTTTAACTTATTAAAGTTAAAAAGTGTCATTGTTTTGTTTATTTTTTTGGATTTTTTTTAAGTTTTTCAAAAAATCGATTAAAAAATTTAGTCAAAAATACTAATTTTTAAAATTTCAATGATTTGATTATTGAAATTATCTATATACATAATTGCAGGTGTTGTTTTTTTGTGCCTAAGTCCAAAAACATGGTTTTTTATTAAAGTTCAGGTATTTTTTTGTGAATGAATAAAAACAATACAGAAAAACTCGAGTCAATAACTAAGGCAGCCAAAATAACTGAAGAAATTTTTGAAAAAACAATAAAAAATTTTTCAAAATTTTCAACAGAAAAAGATGCTTACAATTTCATTCTTTCAGAAATTAACGCCAGAAAATTAAAACCATCATTTAAGCCAATAATTGGTTCAGGCCCGGGTGGAAGCGAACCACACCACAAACCAAGTTTACCGATAACTAAAGGCTTTTGTGTAATTGACTTAGGTGTAAAAGTTAATGGTTATTGTGCTGACTTGACTAGAACAATCTATCTAGGGGAACCAAGCCAAGAAGACTACAAATTCTATAATTTAGTCTTAAACTCTCAAAACCAAGCAATAAAAGAAGTAAAAGCAAACCAAAAAGCACTCGTTCCCTACTTAACTGCAAAAAAAGAACTTGGAGAGTATGCTGAAAACTTTATACATGGTTTAGGCCACGGACTTGGAAAACACATCCACATAAAACCATTCATGAAAAAAGAAACAAAAGACACACTAAAAGAAGGCGACATAGTCACAGTAGAGCCGGGAATTTATTTTAAAGGCAAATTTGGAATAAGAATAGAAGACGACTTCCTAATTACCGGAAGTGAGTGTATTCCTTTAACTGTGTCTTCTAGAGAATTAGTTAAAGTTTCATTCAAAGGCTAATTCTTCAAAAAAACATTAGCACCATGAACTAGTTCAATTTGTGCCGGAATCTTTCTTCCACTAGTCGGATTAATCAAAACAATTGTTTTTTTCTCTTTCACTTCAATCACAAGGCACTTAACCCCAAAACAAGATTTTTCCTTTGAAATCTTTTTCAAAAAATCTAGGTCTTTTGCATTTAAGTTACCATGAAACAGTAAACTAGAACCAACAAACTGCTGACACCTAACAGAAAGAAACGCCTTACCGCCTTTGGCAAGACACCCAGAAATTTTTTCAAAAACAACATCTAAAGGAGAAAAAAAATGCATGGCACGAAAAGAAACAACCAAATCAATGTTTTTAGGAAAAGAAGCCTCCAAAGCACTAGCTTCGAAGAACTCATCAAGCCCGTCAGTTTTAACTAAATCAATTCCTGCAATAAAGACTTTTGAGCCAAACTTTTCCTTTAATTCCTTTAACGCCTGCGCTTTCCCACACCCTAAATCAAGGATTCTGACAACTTTTTTTTTCTTTAAAAAGTCTTCAACTTCTTTTTCAAGCGTAGTTTCAGCTTGCATGTTCTTAAGAAAAAAATTGTACTTTTGAATAGAATTAGATCTATCAGTCAACTCAAAAAATTCTTTATCCATAAA
>CAYIJY010000052.1:6394-7036 GCA_964363785.1 uncultured archaeon | reverse complement strand
CTTATTTTTTTTTAAATGGCATATTTTTTGCAAATCCAAATGATATTGATTTACAATTGAGCCAAGATCCACTGTGTAGTTTGGATGCAAAACATAGTCTGCAAGCAAAAGAATTATTTGATGAAGGAAAAATGGCATTTGAATCAAAAGATTAAAACAAGGCCATTGTAAAATTTAATGAATCAATATATGCAGACCCCAATGTGTCTCAAGCATACTTGGAAAAGTCAAAAACAGAATTTATTCTAGGTAAGTACAATTCTTCATTGAATAGCGCTTTTGAAGCTTTAAGTATTTGTCCAAATGATTACAAAGGTTACTTGTTATTGGGAGATA
The DNA here is from genome assembly GCA_964363785.1 of uncultured archaeon. Taxonomy (GTDB): domain Archaea; phylum Iainarchaeota; class Iainarchaeia; order Iainarchaeales; family GW2011-AR10; genus JACQJF01. The sequence continues at coordinate 6,700 of CAYIJY010000052.1, read as the reverse complement.
ATTATTTGGCTGCATACCAATTAACAGATGCAGCTAAGTATTATACTATTGCGGATAAGTTAAAAAAAAATAGCCCCATCTTTCCATTTTGCGGGTACAGAGAAGACAAAGATATTGGTTTTAGCTTAAGGGAAAACTTGCATTTATATCATTTCTTAAACTCAAATATTTATGAGGTAAGAACAAATGATATTGGAATACGTGAAGATACACAAATAAAAAAAGAAATAGGCCACGGAGTAAAAAGAATGCTTTTTCTTGGAGACAGTTACGTGTTTGGATTTGGGGTGGATAAAAATTCTACAA
>CAYIJY010000052.1:2145-6384 GCA_964363785.1 uncultured archaeon | reverse complement strand
TCTACAATCCCGTTTTTGGTTGAAAATTCTTTGAACACAAATTCTGAAATGAGATTTGAGGTATTAAACCTTGGGGTGCCAGCTTACAATATTGAAAAAGAAAGCTTATTTTTTGACCGATTTCAGGATTATGATTTTAATATTGTATTGATTGGATTGAATGGAACTGATTTTGAAAACAAAGAAAATGAAGACAAAGAATGTTTAGGCATTACAAAAAATGGTTGTTTATTTAATTACAGAAATTGTATTAGCAGAGAAAAGAAATTTTTTAACCAAATCTTTGGATGGTCTAAAATTTTTAATTTATTTTCAAAAACTGCACTAGAAAATATTGAACAAAAAAATGGCTGGGAAGCAGCAAAAAAAGATTTAAAATTACTTATAGAAAAAATAAGAAAAAAAAATGCCACGCCCATAATAGTTTACATTCCATTTATTGAAATACTTGAAAATAAAGAATATTCTGATTTAAAATTAAAAAAACTTCAAGAATTTTCTCTTGAAAATAATGTTTTATTAATAGACCCTTCAGATGAAATAATTGAAAAAAGTAAACCGCTAAGTTATTACGCGGGAGACATTTTTAGTAAGTCATATAATGAAGATATAAATGGAAGAAAGCAACTTTATTTTTTTATATTTGACACGCACACAAATCCAAATGGAAATAAGGTAATTTCACAAAAAATAGTTAAGGTTGTCAAAAATCTTTGAAAAGGTAATTTTTTAAGGCTTATAACCTAATTAGTTTCAAATGGTTAAGTTATTTGAGGGTGCAATCAAAAACTGGAAGTATGTGCTTACTGCGGTTATTGCGGGCGTAGTTTTTTGGTTTTTGCAGTTTTGTTACCAGTACTTTTTTGTTTCTGCAGGACACCTAGATTTATCACTTATAAGGAGTTTTGCTTTTAGCGGAGCAACATTAATTGCCCTTGCTTTGCTTGTTGGCCCTGTCTTTAAGTTATGGCCAAATATCAATTTTGTGGTTCATAGGCGTACTTTTGGTGTGATTGGTTTTGCTTTCATAATTTTGCATTTTGGAACTGTCAACACTTTTGTGTTTGGAGGAAATCCTTGGGTAGCTTACACTATTTTAGACCCTTTCCAAAACCCGCTTATTTTTGGTGCAATTGGGTACTTTATTTTTTTGGTCTTGTTCATTACGTCAACTGATTGGGCAACTCAAAAACTTTCTTTTAAAAACTGGAAAACACTTCATCGCTTGGTTTACTTTGGTTTTATTTTATCAGTAGTTCATTTTTCTTTGATTAATCCAGCTGCACTGGATAATCTTGCTGGTAATTTGTTAAGGTTATTGACTTTTTTGGTTTTTGCATTTGAGTTGATTGCTTTTGTAAAAATTTCTTTAAGGGACAAAAAATTATTGCCAATTGCAGTTGGAATTTTTATTATTCTTTTTGCACTTGCATTATTTTGGCTTGCTTTTTTTTAATTGAAAAAATAGGAGTTTTTTATTTTGGTTGGAATACTTGAAGCAATCTTACTTGGTGTTGTGCAGGGTTTGACTGAATGGTTGCCTGTGTCAAGCAAGGGAAATGTTTCTATTTTGGGGCAGTTTCTTGGAATGAATGTAAGTGATGCTTTTTCTTATGCAATAATTTTGCACATTGGAACTTTGATTGCTGCAATATTTTATTTTAGGAAAGACTTGCGCGAAATGTTTTTTGGAAAACAAAAAGAAAAAACTGGTTTTGTTTTCTGGGTGTTGGCTGGCACTGCCGTGACCGCATTGCCCGCATATTTAGTGCTTAAAAAAATTCTTGAAACTGCAAGCATTAGTTTTGCCGGAATTACTTTGTATTCGCAGACAATTTTTTTGTTTGTTGTCGGAGTTTTTCTGCTTGTGACTGGTTTTTTGCAGTTGGCAAAAAAAATTGAAAAGCATGCAGTGCTTTCTCACAAGAATGCTTTTGTTGTTGGATTGGCACAGGGCTTGACTGTGCTTCCTGGAATGAGCAGAAGCGGCACAACATCTTCAGTCATGCTCTTTGAAGGGTTTTCACCAAGCAAAGCCTTTGAGTTAAGTTTCTTTATTTCAATTCCAACTGTACTTATTGGGGAAATTTTTTTTGGTTTTCTTGAACAGCCAAACCTTGAAGCCAGCATGCTTTTTGGTATTGCCGCGGCAGGAATAACTGGTTATTTTTCAATGGGTTTTTTGATTGGTTTGGCAAAAAAAATTAATTTTGGAAAATTTTGCATTGCACTTGCAGTGTTTTATTTTCTTGTTGGGCTTGCAACGATTGTATTACCAACAATTGCCTGAAATAAAAAATATTTACGTAAAACAAATAAATTGTTTGTTTTTTAGTTAAATTCTTAATACACTAAAACTATTTTTGTTTTTTATTCAAAAAATGGGATTTTTAGGCGCTTAATAAAGTTAAACGAATTTACCAACCTAAATAAATAGTAAAAGAAAAATAGTGCAAAAATATCTCCAAAAAAATCAATTAACAAAAGCTCTGGGCTTGCAAATACGTTTGTGAGCCAGTAACCAACGTTATGCAAGACTGCAGCTACAAAAAATATTTTAAAAAGTTCACTGATTTTTTTCCCAAAATAATGTTTTGATAAAAGGAAAACACAAAGTGCAATCAATACATGCATTGTTTGGTGAAACAAAAGATCAAATCTCTCAACGCCGTTAAAAGACAAAAAACTTTCAAAAAATAAAAGCGGGTTTAGAAAGACGTGCGGCGTGTGGATTGCGACTGTCTGCCCAGAACCCAAAAGGATAAAATAAACAAGCACTTTTGCCCAGATTGCTACTTGGATAAAAACATAGAAGAATACGGTTTTTTGAAGTGTTTTTTCTTTCTCTAAATGCAGATTAATTCCAAAGATAACGCCCATAGCCTAAAGTGTTTTTGATAAGTTTTTTAAAAAGGTTTAAACTAGTTTCCTTTCTATTTTTGTAAAAAAAAGGTGTGTAAAAAATGGTTTTGGATAATCAGCTTGAACATGAAGTCGTTTGTAAGATTTGCCAGATACAGCTTTCAAAAGTAGCGCAGGCAAAATCCTTAAGCAATATGGAAATGAGTATTCTTGAACAGCCCAAAAGGCTGATTAACATTAACTTAAGCGTAAGGATGGATAATGGCTCTGTAAAAATGTTCCCTGCATTCAGAGTCCAGTATAATGACGCTCGAGGCCCAACTAAAGGCGGGATAAGATTCCACCCACATGTTAACATGGAGGAAGTAAAGGAACTTGCATTTTTAATGAGCCTTAAGTGTGCATGCATTGACATCCCTTATGGCGGAGCAAAAGGCGGAGTAGCAGTAAACCCAAAAGAACACAGTCAACCTGAACTTGAAAGAATTTCAAGAGCATACATTAGAGAGTTTGCGCCATTTATTGGGCCAGGAAAAGATATTCCTGCACCGGATGTTAACACTAATTCACAGACAATGGCGTGGATGCTTGACGAGTATGAGAAAACTGTTGGATCAAAATCACCTGCAGTTATAACAGGAAAGCCACTTGAACTTGGAGGAAGCCTTGGAAGAGAATATTCTACTTCACTTGGCGGGGCAATTGTTTTACGTGAGTACTTAAAGAAAGCCAAGATTAATCCTAAAAAAATTAAAGTTGCAGTGCAGGGTTTTGGTAATGTCGGCATGAACCTTGCAAGAATTTTGTTTGAATGGGGTTACAAAGTAGTTGGCGTGTCTGATTCAGCAAATGCATTGTTTAATCAAAATGGACTTGACATAAAAAAAGTTATTGACTTTAAGAACTCTAATGGAAAATTTGATGGATTTAAAGATGGAAAAATAATTTCAAATGCAGATTTATTGGAACTTGATGTTGACGTGCTTGTTCCTGCTGCGGTAGAAGACCAGATTAATGACGGAAATAAAGAGCGAATAAAAGCAAAAATTATTCTTGAAATGGCTAATGGCCCAATCACTCCAACTGCGGATGACTTGCTTGAAAAAAAAGGAGTTATTGTTTTGCCTGACATTTTATCTAATTCAGGCGGAGTGCTTGTCTCATACTTTGAATGGGTGCAAAATAGTTATGGAAGATATTGGGATGAAGAAAAAATCAATGAATTAGTTGAAATGAAGATGACCAAAGCTTTTAACGAAATTGACGGAATAAAAGATTCTGAAAATTCCAGTTACAGAAAAGCTGCTTACATTCTTGCAATCAAAAGAATTTTGAAAGCAGAAGAATTGCGCGGAAATCTTTCACGCACAAAAATGT
>CAYIJY010000052.1:0-2045 GCA_964363785.1 uncultured archaeon | reverse complement strand
GAAAAATACGGGCTTAAAGACAAAAGTGATGCTTTGGACAAGTTTGCAGAAATGTACGGGGAAGAATTTGTTGGAGCAGAAGTCAAAGAAGAGTATATAAAAAAACTAATCCGTATAGAAAAAGAACACATAAAAAAATATGGTTATAGGCATACAAGCATTGCGCAGCTTCGTAAAGAAACTGAAGGAAAATAAATGCCACTTCAGCACGATTTTTCAGACAAATTAAAAGAAATACTAAAAAAATTATCAAGCAAAGATAAACACAGGTATGAAATTTTAATGAAAAAAATTGAAAGCATTTGTGCTTGCGACGAATTTACAATTGAGCATTTCAAAAACCTTCGCAACGACATGAAAGACTTAAAGCGCGTACACATTGACAAAAGTTTTGTATTAACGTTTAAATATTATAAAGCGAAAAAATATATTTTATTTGAAGATTTTGACCACCACGACAACATTTACAAAAAATAAAATCTACATAACATATTCCAACTCTGCGAATTCTTATAAACAAGAAAAATTATCTTAAATCATGAAAATTAGAAAAATTTTATTTTTAGCTTTAATTGTGCTTGGAGTAGTTTTCTCAGGTTGTACAGATAGTTCAACTGGAGAGGCAACAAACCCAATCCAGACTGCAAAAGTATTGCCTCAAGTTCAGCAAACTACACAGCTTGAAAATGCTCAAGACAACCAAACTGGATTAAATAATAAAAAACCTACAAAAGATATTTTTCCTTACTTCCAATTAACGCCTAATGTAGAAAAAATTTTTAGAAGTAATGCTTCAAAATCAGAATTTTCTAATTCAGAAAATGGATTTCTAATTGTAGACAAAAGACCAGAGTTTGCTCCAATTGCAGTAAAGAAAGTTGAAGTTGAAAAAAAGTTTTCAAACACTGCAAGTGTTAACATAGAATTAATAAAACATAAGCAAAAAATTCTTGCAGAACAAAACATAATAATTAATTTATTGAAAACAAAATTTTCTGACATTGACAAAAAAATTCGAGTAAAAACAACAAATGTCTTGAACATGATTTCTGTTCAAATTGACAAAAAAGATAAGAAAAAATTACAAGACGCTTTGCCAACTGGTGTTGAAGTTCACGAAAACCAAAAAGTACAAGCAACACTACAAGAATCAGTTCCACTAATTAATGCTGATGACGTTTGGGGACTAAACGCACAAGGAACACCATGTTTACAACAACACTTACAAGAGAGTAATGATCCAATTGAAGACACTCCTACAGGATTACAAATAGCACCAACTGAAGGAATACAACCACAACCACCACTAAATAGAGCTGGCGGACAATGCATAGATGGAACAGGAATAAAAATAGGAATAATTGACAGTGGAGTAGACTACACACATGAAGATTTAGGTGGTTGTTTTGGCGCAAACTGTAAAGTAATAGACGGTTATGATTTTGTAACTTGTGAAAATTTTGATTTTCAAGGATGCATAGAACCTGTTTTAGAAGATTTAGACCCAATAGATGAATTTGGCCATGGAACACACGTGGCTTCAATTGCTGCAGGAAATGGAACAGTAAAAGGAGTCGCTCCAAATGCAAAGATCGTGGCGTATAGAGTTCTAAATAATGACGGTTCTGGCTTAACTGATTGGATAATAGCTGGAATAGATAGAAGTGCTGACCCAAATCAAAATGGGGTTTTTTCTGATCACTTAGATGTAATTTATTTGAGCCTTGGTGTATTTTGTGGTGATTCATATTCTGATGAATGCGGACCAAATGATGCTCAGTCAACTGCAGTTGATAATGCAATAAACCTAGACATTGTTGTAGTAGTTGCAGCTGGAAATAATGGACCGAATGAAAGCACAATTGCAAGCCCTGGAACAGCAAGAAAAGTAATAACAGTTGGTGCAATTGATAAACAGTTAAATATGGCTAATTTTAGTTCAAGAGGGCATATAACTTTTACTGAAAATGGAAATACAATTTCACTTATAAAGCCGGATGTAGTTGCACCTGGAGTTCACATTTGTGCTGCACAATGGGATTCTT
>CAYIJY010000051.1:0-7037 GCA_964363785.1 uncultured archaeon | reverse complement strand
GGAGTGGAGTGGAACAGGACAGTATTCCAAGTGCGTTGTGGGTTGATGGAAATATTGCTGTGACTGCTGAAGTTGCCCTTGGGGCTTCTACCATTGATATTAGCAATCCATTGTGGCCAAACCAGCTTGACAATGATTTTCCCGGAAATGTGACAGATGTCTATGGAAGAAGCGGCATTTTTTTTGCAGGAGAATTAAGTGGCTCTGACCAGGTTTTCTCTTACAATGTAAGCAACCCAAATGCAATAGCCCAGCTTAGCAGTGTAAGTTTTGAATCCACAAATGGTGTTTTTGGCGTATTTGCTGACAGCAATTATTTGTATGTTGCAGGAGATATGACGGGAGGGGGAAATTCAAGAGGGCTGTATATTTTTAATGCAAGCAATCCAAACTCAATGTCTTTTCTTGGAAGAATCAACCTCACTAATGCATCTGATGTGTATGTTGACGGCAATATTGCATATGTTGCGCGGGCAGGGGACGGTTTATCAACTGTAAACATTTCAAATAAAAGTGCACCTGCCTTGCTTGACACGCTTGACCCTGGCGGAACAAGCAACGGGGTTTTTGTAGACGGCAATTATGCTTATGTTGCAGCGGGTGCACTTGGCTTGGTTATTTTTAATGTTTCAGACCCTTCAAACATAAGTGTTGCAGGAACGCACACGCCTCCTGGTTCAAGGCCGGCAACAGGAAATTCACTAAATGTTTATGTTGACGGGGCGCTTGATGAGGCATTCCTTGCAGATACAACCAGCCTTTATATTGTTGATGTAAGTAATCCTGCAAGCCCTTCCTTTTCAAGGAGCTTTGCTTCAAGTTATAATTACAGGGACGTTTGGGTTCAGGGAGATTATGCTTACCTTGGCTCAAGCATTGGGTTTATTAGCGTGGATATTTTTGACGGGCCAAGAATAAATAATTCCAAGGTCGCGGCAAAAAACTTTGTTGACTTTAATGGATGGAATCTCCCGCCAGACCAAATGGGTTTAGTGACTTTTAACAGCAGTGCAACTTTGGTTAGGCAGCTTACAACTGATGCAAACCAAATCAAGAATTCGATTGATGCAATTGTTGCAACCGGCGGGACAAACATTGCTTCAGGAATAACTACGGCAACAGCAGAACTTTTGTCAGCGCGCGCAAATCCAAGTGCATTAAAATTCCAAGTATTGCTTTCAGACGGACAATCAAACTCCGGCAACTCTGCTGCTGCAGCACTTATTGCTGATTCAAACAACATAATTATTTACACAATTGCATTTGGTGCGGATGCTGATGTAAATGAACTGCAAACTGTTGCAGACATTACTGGGGGGCAGGCTTATTTGGCAACTGATGAGAATGCATTGCTTGATGTGTTCGAATTGATTTCAGAAGAGATATCAGAGATTGCGCAGGATGCAAACATAATTGTGCCGCTTAGTGGCGGCGAAGTTTTGGTTAACGCGGGTGATGCAAATTATACATTTGAGAATCTGGTATTTGACACAAATGCGCTTGAGCCCGGCGTGCCATGGGTTGGAAGTTACACTATTTATTTTCCATGTGACTTGGCAAAAAACTGCAGTCTTGATGCAGTGACTTTCCCGGGTGACGGGACACAATTCAATTACGTTGACTCTAATGGAGTAAGCCATTCAATTGACTTTAATGCAAGCACTACGCTTGATTTTTTGACTAGGGATCTTTCTGTAATTATTTTGGGTGGAGAAATTATTTCTGACAGCGAAGTACTCCTTGACGTTAACGTGACTAATGATGGTGACTTAAACACTGGCGCAACAAGCCTTGTGTTTAGGTTAAATGACTCAAATGGCCCTGTTCTTGGAACAGAGAGTGTGCCTGCGCTTTGCGGTGACAGCGATGCGTCATGCAATTATTTTTCATCAGAGTTCTTTGAGAATGTAAATGTTGGCGTGCCCGGGACAATTTATGCAGCCATTAATGAGGATGAAGCATTAAGTGAATGCCCACTGAATAATTCTGACTTGATTAATTGCTCGCAGGCGCCAAAGACACAGTATTATTTGCTTGAGTATTGGGTGTGGAAAAAATGATTCTTGGAAAACAAAGACGCGGGATTATTTTTTCTTTGGTCGTGCTTTTGTTGTTACTGAATTTGATTGCATTAAAGAGCATTTATTCGCAGTCAAAAATGGTTGTCAGTCAGGGTTCTGTTGAGGCTCTTGGGTTTGAGTCTGTGCAGGGCTTGTATAATGACATTGTGCATAATGCAGTTGAGTTTGGGGCGTCTTCTTCTGATTTTTCTGTAACGCAAAGGATTTTTCCGTTTGAAATGCAAATTGATGATAACCGCATTGTAGTTGAACAGGAGATTCCTATAAAGCTTGATGAATTGCATGTTTTTTTTGATGCAGTTAATTCTTTTGAAGTTTGGCTTGAGGACTCCAATTACACAAATTTTTTTTCAGGCCTTGTTGTTGACGTGAACACAATAAAGAATAACGAATGGAGCGGAAGTGAAGTTGGTGTTTCTGTTTTTGCATTGCCTTCATGCTTAAAGTACAGCGTGTTTGACGAAAATCGTACTGGGTTTGGAATGGATACTTTGTGTGAACCGTCCTTTGATTTTAACTCGGTGATTTCTTATGACGTTAATGTTTTTTTGGATGACACTGTTGACTTTAACTTGGTGTCATGCAGTTTTGACGGGAACTTAATCTGCCCGCAGGATGACTTTAATTCATTAAGCCAATTGCCGTTTGTTGAAATAAATTTCTTTGACGAAAATTGTTCAGCGTGCCAGCTTGACCCGCAAAGAATTGGAAAGCACTTTAACCCGTTTGCACAAAATCGCGTGAATGTTTTATGCAGCGGAGCACTATGCCAAACACCCGACTTAAACATAACAATTTCTGGTTTTCCTCAAGTCTCTTACAAAGGCACCCGCCAGTCGTTTTCTTTTGGGGTTCTTTTTGACCATGAAGTGACAAGCACTTCGTTTTTTGATTTTAATTTTTCAATTGAGAATCCCCGTTTGCGGCTAAAAAAGAGTTTTAGGTGATGTGTTTTGGATTTGCGGCCTTTTTTGTTCATTGCAATTGTTTTTGCGTTGATTGCTTTTGTTGCACTTACTTTGCCTAAAACATCAACTGAACTTGTGTCAGCAACTAATGTTTTTTTGGAAGCAACAACCCAAAGTGAAACCATAACTGAAAACCAGTCAATTGAGATTAGTGCTTTTGCGCGCGGAGCAAAGACAATAACTTTTTTTTATAACGGAAAAAACGAGTCTTTTGAATGCACGCAAAATGAGTGCACGAAAAATTTTTCTGTCGAGTTTGAAGAAAAGGGGATTTATTTTGTTGAAGTTTTTGCAGTTAACGGAACACAAAGCGTGAAAAAAAGAGTCACAATAAGAGTTGTTGAAGGAAGCCGGACATGCATTGATTCCACTTTGTTTGGTGCCTGTTCAAGTCAATTGCCTTTTTTTTGTGACAATGGCGCACTTGTTCAAAAATGCAGTGAATGTGGTTGTCGTGAAGGCTTTTTGTGTTTGAATGATTCTTGTGTCCACAAACCTGTTGCACTTGAGGTTGTTGGTTTAAAGGAGGGGAAAGTTTTTTCTTTGCCTTTGCAGAAAGTTTCTTTTACAATTGTTTTTGAGGCAGCAAAAGAACCTGTGCTTTCTGGCGCAGGTTTTCGTGTTGTTGGCAGGCTTTTGTCTTTAAGTGAATCCATTGAAGTGCAAAAAGATTTTGTGTCAAAAAACCTGAACGTGCTTGACACACAGGAAGTTCAATTGGAATTTAGTGGTGTTGAGTCTACTGGAGAGTATTCTTTGGAGGTTGAATTGCTTGGGGAGTTTCCTTTCAAAAAATCTTTCGAAGGGGCCTTGATTGTTGTTGAGGCGGATGAAGAGTCTCCAATGGCACCTGTTTGGAGTAATTATTTTGCAGAAGGGGCTGGAATAAAGCTTAATTGGCTTGCAAACAGCGAAGAGGATGTAAAAGAATATCGTGTTTTTGAAAGTACGGAGGAAAATCCTGCGTTTATTGCTTATTCTTTTAGGGAAAGTGTCCCTGCAAGCGAGAATTTTATTGTAATTGATTCTGGTTTTACGGGAAAGCAATTTTTTTTGTTAAAGGCTGTTGATTGGCTTTCGAATGAGTCAGGATACAGTGAAGTACTTGAGGTTGAGTCATGATTTTTTCGTAAAATTCAGCAATGCCCTGTGCTGCATTTCATTTAAATATTTAAAAGGTTTAATTGATAAAGATGAAAAAGAAAGTTTTTGGATTTATAAAAAAGAGTTTATTTGGCTTTGAAGAGCACTCCGATGAGCCAAAGCCTAGTGAAGATTTAACTGCAAAAAAAGAAGTTAAGACAAATTTTATTGGCTTGGAAAAAAAGTCAGGCGAACTAAATTCTGCTGATGTTGAAAAAAAACTTCGGGAAATCAATTTGTTTGGGGTTTTTAACAAAAAAGATGAGCAGACAGATAAAGTGCAGGTAAAAACTGAAGAAAAGAATGAAAACAAAGAAGAAGCGCAAAGTAATGAGTCTTATTCAAAAGGAAGTGATTATGGTTTTGAAACCCAATTGCCGGTTGACCATTCAAAGGCAGAAGAAGAAACCGAGCACACGGATGTAAAGCAGGATAATGTTTTTGAGGATTCAAAAACACTTAAAATGGAAGAAGAGAAAACTCCTGTGGAAATGCAACCACAGCCTGAAGAAAAAAATTTAGAGCAAGTGACTGAAGCTCAAGAAAATGAGGTTTCAAGTGATGTTTCTGATGACAAGGCAGAGAAGCTTTTGGTTGAGAGCAAAAAAGTAATCCGAAAGACTTTGCATAAGAAAAGAACAAAGGCAATGCATGAAAAAATCAAAAAGCTTGAGCGAACTGTTTCAAAGATGGTGTTAAAGAATAAGATTCCAAAAAGGCTTGTGGCAGAGGCAGAGAATAATGTTGTAACTAAGGACATTATACGGGACCCTGATACTGCAATGGGTTTGAATAAGATTGAGAAAAAAATTTCTGTTATTCCAAGTGTCACTGACAAAAAGGTGGTGCATAGGGAAATTCTTGGTTTGATTGAAGAAATCAAAAAGCATGTTATTTTGACTGACTTTGACAGGGTTTATGATTCGGTTGTGCTTAATAAAAAAGTCAGCTCAAATGTTTTGGCAAAAAACCTTAATATTCCAAAAGCGCGTGTTGAAGAGTGTGGTGAGATTTTACAGGATGATAAATTGATTGAGATTGATTACCCTGCATTCGGGGATGAAGTTTTACAGGTACCTGGATACAGGGAAAAAGAAATTGAAGAGAAGGAAAAAAAGAAAAGAGAAAAGAAGAAGGGGAAAAAATAAGAGGGATTGTTTTTGGCTGACAAACTTTACAAAAAGTATGAATTGCAGGGAATGCTTGTAAAAGCAACTGTGAACATTATTGGAAAGTCAAATGAATACGTGCTTATTTACAACATTGACTCGCCACAATTTGGAGCCGGGACAAAGGCATTGATTGATTCTTTAAAGAGGCTTTTGGTTTCTGACACTTCGCTTAAGACTGAAAAAATGCTTGATCCAAAGTTTTTGAATGAGATTAAGGAAAAATTTATTCAAAAAAGTAAAGAGTTTATTGACAGGCAGTCAACCGGTGTCACTGAGGATGAAAAAAATTATATTATTGAAATGCTTGTAAATGAAATGCTTGGCGTTGGGCAAATTGAATTGCTTTTGCTTGATGGAAATCTTGAAGAAATTGTAATTAATTCTTCGCGCGAACCAGTGTGGGTTTACCATAAAGAGTTTGGTTGGCTTAGGACAAACATTGGTTTTGAAAACGAGGCGCAGATTCAAAATTATGCAAACATTATTGCAAGAAGAGTTGGAAAACAAATCACTGTCTTACATCCACTTCTTGATGCTCACTTGGTTACAGGGGACCGTGCAAATGCAACTATTTTTCCTATTTCAGGAAGAGGAAATACAATTACAATCAGGCGTTTTAGAAGAGACCCGTGGACTGTGACTGACTTAATCAAAAACAATACCACAAGCAGTGAAGTAATGGCACTTATTTGGCTTTGCATGAATTACGAGTTAAACATAATTATAAGCGGTGGAACTGCAAGTGGAAAAACTTCTTTTTTGAATGTTTGTTTGCCGTTTATTCCACCAAACCACAGGATTGTTTCTATAGAGGACACACTGGAAATTGCGCTCCCGAGTTTTTTGCATTGGGTGCCTTTGACTACACGTGAACCTAATCCGGAAGGAAAAGGCGGAGTTGCAATGATTGACTTGCTTGTAAACTCTTTGAGAATGAGGCCTGACCGCATAATTGTTGGAGAAATCAGGCGGCAAAAGGAAGCAGAGGTGTTGTTTGAGGCAATGCACACTGGCCACAGTGTATACACTACACTTCACGCAAACACTGCAGATGAAACAATCAAAAGACTTGCCAACCCACCAATTGAGATTCCAACAACCATGCTTGAAGGGGTTCACTTAAATGTAGTCATGTTTAGAAACAGGCGGCTTGGCGTAAGAAGATTATTTGAGATTGCTGAATTCATTCCTGAAAAAAGAGGAGGGCAGGAAAAAGAAACTTTGACTGCAAATGTTCTTTACAAGTGGAAACCATCATCAGACAGGATTGAAAAGAATGCAGAAAGCATTAGGTTGTTTGATGAACTTTCATTGCACACAGGATTGTCTTTAAATGAACTGCAGGAGGATTTGCTTGAAAAAAGAATGATTTTGGAGTGGATGGTTGCAAACAATATACGTGATATCCAAACTGTTGGAAAAATAATGGCAACTTATTACATGGACAAAGAACCAATCATTAGTGCAATGCAAAAAAACCTTATCCCGGACCTTTTAAAGGATGTTGAGGGGAAAGCGTGAAAAAATTTGTTATCCCATTTAACCCAATTCCAAATCCAATCCTGCTTAGCCTTGCATACAGATTCAGGGGAATTGGAGCAAAGATTTCTCGCTCACTGCCTTACTTAAAGCTTGATTTAAGGTATGCTGAAATTAATTTGACTACCGAAGAA
>CAYIJY010000050.1:0-7197 GCA_964363785.1 uncultured archaeon | reverse complement strand
ACTGCGCATAGCAGTAACCGAAAGATCCCCGGCGCACATCCGGGAGGCGGGATTATACCTTTAGAGCAAACCCTGCTCCGTTTAAATAAACATCGTTCTATTCCATAAATATGACTTTAAAGCAGAACTTTTACACTTCTTCTGACCAGTTCCTGATGGCCAAAAAAACCATCCAAGAATCCAGCATTTCTGAACAGGACAAAAAAGACCTGTTGGTTTATACTGAGGCCATGAGTGCTCGAAGCATTTCTGAAAGAAGAATGCTCAAAAACGCTTACGTGCTCCGCAAACTCTCTTTAATGAAAAATAACCCGTTTAGAACAGCCTCAAAGGAAGAAATTGAACAACTTGTCGCAAAAATTGAGCGAGATAAAAACCTCAAAGACTGGAGCAAGTACGACGAAAAAGTTGTTCTCAAAAGGTTTTACAAATGGCTGCTTGGAAACGATGAAACTTATCCTGCACAGATTATCTGGGTTAAGCTGAAGGAACCAAAAAACAGCAGGCTCCCGGAAGACATGATTTCAGAGGAAGAAATCAAAAAGCTTGTAGAAATTGCAAAGCATCCAAGAGACAAAGCGTTTATTTTTCTGCTTTATGAATCTGGTTGCCGTGTGGGGGAAATTTTAAGCCTGCAGGTAAAGAATGTGCAGTTTGGCGACCAGATGAGCTACATTATAGTGAATGGAAAAACTGGCCAAAGAAGAGTGCCGTTAATTGCCTGCACTGGTTATCTCTCTATGTGGATAAATATGCATCCGTTAAAGGATAACCCGAATGCTCCGCTCTGGATAAAAAACACAAGCAGGGAGCAGCAAGAAAAGGGCGCATTCCAAGCAATGAGTTATGGGGCAGTGAGAAAAATTCTTTCAAAAGCATTTTTGAGCGCAGGGGTAAAAAAGCGTTTTAACCCGCATAATTTCAGGCATTCCCGTGCCACTTCTTTGGCTAACAGTTTTACTGAGGCACAGTTGAAGGAAATGTTTGGCTGGACGCAGGGAAGCGACATGGCCTCAAGGTATGTGCATTTGTCTGGGCGTGACGTTGACAAGGCATTAATGAAAAGCTATGGCCTTGACATTCCAGAAGAAGAAAGAGACAGCCCGCTAAAACCGCTTGTTTGTGCCAAGTGCAATACTACCAACCCCCCAACATTCAGTTATTGTTCTAAGTGCGGAGGAATACTTAGCCTAAAAGTGGCTGTGGATTTAGAGGACAAAAGAAAAATATCCGATTCAATAATGAATGACCTAATGGAAGACACAGATGTGCTAAGCCTCATGCTCAAAAAAATAAAACAGAAGGGATTGGGAGAAAAATTAAGGCAAATAGTATAACATTTGAAAATTTACCAAAATTTTAGGACAAAAAATATTTTTAAAAAAGAAAAAATCACTGACTCGTTTGCATCCCTCTTGTTTTATTTCCAGAAAAATTATCTTTATACGCTTATCTGCTTAAAATATAGGTATTTACAGGAATTGAGTGGTTAAAACATGGTTGAAAGCAAACACCTTATTGCAGGGGCAGTAGTAGTTTTGGTTGCCCTGATTTTTGTTGGCGGGGCAGTAATCATTTTTACCTCAAATAATCAAATCACACAAACAGGATTGCCAACACTTGCTGGTTCACAAAACATTAAAGCTTGCCCTAACCAATGTTGCAACAATTTAACTGGTTTTGAAAATAAATCTTGCGGGCTGGATGAAGAATGCGTCAACAATTCATGCATTGATATTGATTCTGACAGTGACGGTTTAACTGATAAAGAAGAAAAACAACTTGGAACAAATTCACGCTTGGCTGACAGTGATGGGGATGGAATAATTGATGGTGCTGAATTACAACGTGGATTAAATCCTTTAAATGCAAACACTGACGGCGATAGATACAAAGATAATGAAGACAAAGACCCATTAATGAAAGATTCTGCTTTAATTGTTGTTCAGACTGTTAGAAAAGATTGGAGTTGGGAAATTTTAGGCTTTCTTGATTTGTTAGAAAACTTAAAAAAACTAAACCCAGATTTTACACTTGCTACTGTTAAAGCTGATGTTCTTTTAACAAATGATGGAAAAGATTACACATCTTATGTTAGATTTGACAATGTGTTCAAAGTACAGGGGATAGAAGTTTTACGTGTGCCAGAAAGAATTGACCGAATAAATGTTGGAGAATCATTATCAAAACATTATGAGTACAAATTTACAGCACAACAAGCCCCAGAAGCAGCATGGAAATATATACAGGAACAAACACTAAACTGGTCTTTTGATGTTCAAAATTTAAGCTATGAAAAATTTTCTTAAATAAAGTAGGTCTAACATTTTTAGTGGATGATATGAAACAAAATGTTGAGAAAGAAAATGTAAATTTAATCAAAGAAAGAATCGTTAAAGGAAAAAAAGTAACAGAAGAAGAAATCTGGGAAATAACAAAGTTTAAACTAAACCTTGTAGATAAACAAATGGTGTGGGCTCTTGGAGGCTGGCTCGCAGTAATTATAGCAATGATGTATTTAAGCGGTTCTTTTTTAATGCAAATTTTGGAGAAAGGAATAATACTTAACCTACTTTCAGTTTTGGTTTTATTGGGCAGTATCATTATTATTATGAAAAAATACAACCCAGAAAAAATATCTGAACAAGCAAAAAAAGTTATTGAAAGCATCCTTAAAGAGCATTACGAGCTTATTGATTATTTGATTGAAAAGAAAAAGTGATTACATTAACACTTATCAAAAAAATGTTAGAAATAATATTATTCTTGATTTCACAAAAATGATTTGTGAAAGTTTCTAATGACCAAAAAAATATGATTAAAAATATGAGCGACAAAGAAACTATTTTAAGATTGAATACTTTACATAACCAAAATATTAGAAATTATTACCTTTTCTTCGATGAAACAATTTTCACTGATTTTACCATTTGCGCAATGTTAATAACAAATGATAGATTAAGATTGAATAGTTTAATGAAAGAAATAAGGAGAAGAGCACACGAAGATTTTTCCCACATATTAAAAAAATATGGGGGGACATTACATTTTACAGATTTATTAAATGAAGAATATACTGAGTTTTTAGAATGGGCATTAAAAAAACTTGTAAAAGCTCCTTTTTTCTTTTTTATTGAAAGACCAGTTTTAGAAATGTCTAATCCAAAAATAAATGCTTTCCATACACAATTTATAGATTTTTCCAAAACAATGCTTTGGAAAAAAAATAATACTATAGTAATTGATGAAGCATATTCCACTTCAATTGTTTCAAAATATTACGTGTGTATAATGGAACAAAATGAGAGCTCTGGAGCATTTACAATAATTCCAGATTCACAATCTTTACAAAATGATTTAAAAGAACACATTAAAAAATGCCAAACATTTGATGTGCTACCAGTAGAAATTGCAAACAGATTTTCAGATTATGGGCTGCAAGCCGTAGATTTTGCTATAGGGGCATTCAGGCAATACTTAAAAGGGAACAATGTTTATTTCAACATAATTAAAGAAAAAATTTTACCACAAACACAAGATAAACGATTTGCTGATGGATTAAGAATAAACTATTGAAATTTCTGAGGCGATGAACACAAAACATTACTTGTCAGAAAATCAAGTAGGTATTACCCTATAAGAATGCTTATTTTCTTCTCGGGGAAGTTTTTATTTATCCAATACACTATTAATTTTAATCAAAGTTACTCAACTCAAACCAAATAATAAAAATTTTAAAAAAATAGTATATTCCAAATCCAAAACCAATTGATGAAATTAAAGGAAATGTTATTGGAGTAGTGGCAGAAGAAGTAACTAAGAATTTCCAGTTAAGGTTAGTGGCTATATCAAATAAACTTGCAATTAAAACTACTGAAAAGAAAAGTACACTTCTTTTTACAGCTTTATCAAAATCCAATTCATGCAAACCAATACTGCCTGCAATATTCGATAAATCAGTTGCATCTCCAGTAATTAAATCAGAATCAATTTTTGCTCGATCCTGTTTTCCTAATTCATTAATAATTTCTTCCTGCAATCTTTTAAAATCGGGTTCGACTTTTTTCCATTTGTTAGCAATATACTTTTTTGACTTTTTTTTAATCTCACTCTTAATTAAAAAAGGAACAAATATTCCAACAATTGCCAAAACACCAATAGAAAGCGTTATTCGTTGATAAGGGTCTTTTATAGGATTAGAAAGTAAAAAAAGTGTTAAAATTGCAGAAATAAATGCAAGAAGAAAAATTTTATTAGCAAGACTAATGTTGACCATAAATATTCCCTATTCCTAAAATTAGAGCAAGATAATTTAAAGATATTATTTTCTGCTCAAAGGCTAATAGCGTAAATTTTCCTTAATTTTGTTGCCTTTTTGTGTTCTTTCAAAAATTTTACCTTTCCTTGCTTGCGGAGTAAGGCATTTTACAAGACCTTTTTTTGCAAGCTCGGTTAATGCCCTGCTAACATGCGCTTTGTTTATGTTAAGCTCTTTGGCCAACTGAGTGGGGATTTTTGGAAAATTCAGTTTTTCGAGAACCATTTTTCTGTATGTGCTTCCAATGACAAAACTAATGGTTTCCCAGTCTTTAGACATTATAAAGAGGCTTGATTACTTTTATATAGATTTAGTTACCAAATAGTTACGTCAAATGAGGACGTTTTCATGTTAAAATTTCACACCAATTTGGCTTTAACCATCATTGGAATAGTTTTAATTTCTGGTTGCAGTAGCTCAAATAGCGGCTCTAATTCTTCAAATTCTTCTGATTGTGAAAAAGGAATATTTGAATCAGACTATGCACATTGCAAGAGATTGTGTGAAAGAGATGACAGCGAATACAATTGCAGAATTATTTGTATGGAAATGAAAAATTCTTTTACAGAGGAAGATTTTAAGGATGAATTAAAAAGCTGGGAAGAAGCATGCAAAGATTTTACTAATTGAACATTAAAAATGGGCGCAGTGTAATGGATAGAAAAATATCTTCGCAAGAATTTGACCACAAAAAACATGTAAAAGAATTTAAACGAATATGTAATCAATGCGGTAAAACTTGGCATTCATTGGAATCGAGAGAAAAACAAATTAAAAATGATGTTGGCTGCAATGCATGCATCCAAGCATTAACAGCATGCGGGGGCAATACTGGCGCAGCAGTCCAATCAAAAAGAAATGTTGAATCACAACAAGATTTGTATGATAAATTGCACAAATGCCCTTCATGTGGCTCAGGAGATTATAAAGAAGAAGAAATAATATATGAAAAACGAGAATAATCCTTTTGTGCTCTTGTCAATAATTCTAATAAAAAAAATATGGCATGGAAAAATAGGAAGAATGTATAAACAAAAGAAAAGAATTGCTTGCAGATTCTATCCAAGTTGCTCCAATTATGCAATACATTCTTTAAAAAAATACGGTTTTATTCACGGGTGGCTAAAAACACATCAACGAATTAAAAGATGCACCGACGATAACACAGAATCTACAATAGATTACCCCTAACAAGCAAAGTTAATTAAGTAGAATTACGGCATATCTTTTATGACGTTTTCAAATTTCACAAAAATGAAATATAGGCACAATAATTCAAAAGACACAGTTTTGGATTTAAGAAATGGGGGAATGAGTATTCGACAAATTGCCAAAGAGACCAATCTTTCAAAATCTGCAGTGCACCGCCTGCTCCGCAATATTGAAGCAAAACCTAATTATTTTCACATTTCAGGCATTTAAAAATTCAGCTCCGTAATACAACACTGGCAGACCAAACGAGTGGCAATAAATCTTATTTTTTCCAAATAGATTTCCACATTTCTCTTGTAGTTGCCCCTCTTGGATTGCCACACTGACGAGCTGCTTCTTTTGCTTCAGTTTCAACAAAAGTATGAAAAGACCCATCTTTTCCTTTAAAGACAAGGTATTTTTGTTTATCTTTACCATCAATTGTTTTAAACTCCAGTCCAAATCCTTTTCTTTTAGATTTTAAAACCATTATATCACCTCAAAATTTTTCCACTCCGAAATATGTAAAAATAGCTATTCGACGTATAAAGCTAAATGATTTCTTTATATATAAACCACAAAAAGTAAGCTCATTCTGTTGGTTATTTTGGCATGAATAAATAACACTAAAAGTAAGGTATGTCCCGTCAAAGAAAGAAAAAGGTGGTTTGGGACAGAATATGTTGTTTATAAAACAGCACAGCCACCAGAAGTATAAGCAGAATTAAAATAATCAATTTGGAAGTGTAGGTTTTATTTTTTGCAACCGTACTTTTCCTTTCCAAACATGACGCCTAAAAAAACCTTGTCGGCAAATTCTCATAACAAGTTGGCATATTTCTTTTTCTGATAAACCAAAACAACTCCAAGCTGAAATAGAAATATAAGAACCCAATTTAGCATTAGATAGTAATGTTTTTGCAATACTCATCGGGGAGCCAAAAGAAATTCCTGAAGGAAGCCCCTTAAATCCAGTAATAAATTGCAATTCCTTTTCTTTTGCAAGTTCTTGCATTAATGATAAAACATAATTATTGGAAGAGCTTTTAAGCCCCAAATAATTTTTAACAGCGTTTACGTTTATATAGTCTGGTTTTTCCTTATTTAACCAAGCAAATAATTTTTGTTTTTGTTGTTCTTTTGTCAAGGAATAATTTTTACGAGAAGAGGTCACAGATTCTAACGCCATAAGCCTTATTTCAAATTCATCCACCTTTTGAGATAAATATTTGTTATCATAATAATTTTGCAATGTTTTTGGAAAGTTTGAGATTGACGGGTTATCTTCCTTAAATATAATTTTAGCAGATATGCAAATCGTACTATTTGAACTTTGAGGTTGAACAACTGGCATTTTTCCACCTAATAATGCGGACTTTGGCCACCAGTGAAAAAATAAATTTTATTGTTGAAAACAATGCTTCCCGTGCTCCCCGCTTCTACAAATTCGTAAGCTTGTTTCATCAGAGTTGCCCAAGCTGGAAAAAATTTTGGTTCACCGTTCATTACACCACCTAACTAAAGCAGTTTTTTCTACTTTAAATATCTTGGTGTCCCAACCCCAAATTTTTCATTATTTCCACTTATAACAACCGCTTACTATTTTTTGCCATACAGAATTTTGAATAGGGTGTGCACTTTCTCTCCACTGTTGGGAGGCGGGATTTTTAAATACTACTTTGTACTAC
>CAYIJY010000049.1:0-7218 GCA_964363785.1 uncultured archaeon | reverse complement strand
AAATGGTTAAAGGAATTATTCTTGCGGGCGGAACTGGTTCTAGGCTTGCTCCGTTGACTAAGCTTTCAAACAAACATTTACTTCCAGTTTACAATAAGCCAATGATTTATTTTCCAATTAAAACCTTAGTTTCAGCTGGCGTGACTGACATTCTCATAATTAGTGGAGTAGAGCATGCAGGGGACTTTTTACGATTGTTAGGCAGCGGTAAAGAATTTGGAGCAAAGTTTACTTATGAAATCCAAGAGAGCGCTTCTGGAATTGCTGACGCACTTAGATTAGCTGAAGGTTTTGCTGATGAAGAAAAAATAGTTGCAATTTTAGGAGATAACATTTACGAAGATAGTGTAAAGAGTGCACTTAAAGAGTTTGAAAATGACAAGGAAAATAATGCCATGATTTTTTTGAAAAGTGTCACTGATGCAAATCGTTTTGGTGTTGCGGAACTAAAAAATGACAAGGTAATTGGCATTGAGGAAAAACCAAAAAAACCAAAGTCTAATTTGGCTGTAACTGGATTGTATTTTTATCCCGCTGAAGTGTTTAAGGTTATAAAAAATTTGAAGCCTTCTGCGCGTGGAGAGTATGAAATTACTGATGTTAATAATTATTTTGTAAAGAAAGGAAAAATGAAAGCAAAGACACTAAATGGTTTTTGGAGTGATGCTGGAACCTTTGAATCATTATTTAGAGCATCACAATATGTAAAGGAAAAAAATCTTTAAAGTGAAAAAAAAATGTTGTCTGCATCAATTGTCGTAATGACTCATAATAGAAAAGTTGTTTTGGAAAAAACAATCAAGGGAATGCTTGAGCAGGACTTTGAAGGAAAATACGAAATTATAGTTGTTAATGATGGCAGTACTGATGGAACTAAATGGATGCTTGAAAAAGAATTTGGAAGAAGTAAACGAGTGCTTGTAATTAATCAAAGAAGAAGTTTGCCATGTAAAGCAAGAAATAATGGCATAAAAAAAGCAAAGTATGAGATTGTCGTGATTATGGATGATGACTGTATTCCTGAAAAAAAATGGTTATCAAAAATAGTTAATGGATTTGTAAGTGAAAAAATCGGGATTGTGACTTCTTACAATTTGTATGGCGGAACCTCAACTGCATTTAGGAAAGACATCCTTGATAAGGTTGGTTACTACGACGAAGATTATGGTTATTACAGAGAGGATACTGATTTGGTGTTTAGGGTAAAGGAAGCTGGGTATGAATCAAAGTTTGTGAATGCAAAGTTTATTCATGAGCACAAAATGGACGCACCAAAAGGAATTATGGGCTTAATTAAGTATGGTCTTGAGAGGGCTTCTTATCACAAGAATGATGTTTTGCTTTACAAAAAGCACCCTAAAAGTGCAAAGGAGTTTTTGGGAATAAAGTTTGGTTTTTTGGTTGATCCAACAAAAGATTTTTCTGCTGCAACTGGCACTTGGAGTGGCAAAAAAAAAGCAAGTTTAAGTTCTCCGCGCGGAATTGTTTTTCTTGAAAATAAATCAATTATTCATGCACTTGTAATTCTTGTTGGCGGTATTTCTTGGGTTTTTGTGGTAAAATTTTACAGGCTTTTGGCAAGCATTAAATTTGGAAAATTTTTAATTTAAGGTGAAAAAAAAATGGATTTAATTGACGGAGTAAAAGTAAAGGAATTAAAGCAGATTCATGATGATCGTGGTTATTTGATGGAAATGCTTAGAAGTGACTGGCCTGAGTTTGATAAGTTTGGGCAAGTTTACTTGACTGTTTGCAAGCCAGGTTATGCAAAGGCATGGCATTTTCACAAAATTCAGTTTGATCATTTTATTTGTGTTAAAAACACTGCAAGAATAGTGTTGTATGATAATCGAGAGAAGTCTAAGACTAAGGGAATGATTAATGAGTTTGTAATGGGTGAAAAAAATCCAATGCTTTTAAAGATCCCGCCTTTTGTGTTGCATGGTTTTAGGGCTGAAGAAAAAAAAGAGGCTTACATAATTAATGTTCCGACAAAATTGTATGATTACAAAAATCCTGACGAATATAGGATGCCATTTAATGATCCGTCTATTCCTTATGATTGGAAAGTAAAAAAGGGCGGTTAAATTGGATTCTCTTGTAATTGGAGCTGGTTTTCTTGGCTCAAAAATTCATTCTTTTTTTAATGAAAAGGGCTTGGATACTGGTGCAACGAATTTTAACAAAAATGAGTTTTATACTTTAGACATTACAAACAAAAGTGAAGTTGAAAAGTTTTTTTCAAAGCACAAACCAAATAAGGCAGTTTTGTGCGCATCTTTTGCTGGTGTTGATGAGTGCGAGTCATTGCCTGCAAAGGCAAGAGAGATTAATGTTAATGGAACAAAAAATGTTTTTGAGGCTTGTAAGAAAATTAATTCAAAACTAGTGTTTATTTCTAGTGATTATGTCTTTGACGGAGAGAAAGGAGATTACACGGAGCAGGATAAAACAAATCCTATTCAGGTGTACGGAGTAACTAAAGTTGAAGGGGAAAATATTGTGCTTTCAAATGAAGATAATTTGGTTTTAAGAGTTTCAACTTTGTATGGAAAAAGCAGTGTTGATAAAAAGACTTTTGAAAGGCATTTAATTGAAAATATTTCTAGTGGAAAGCCGGTTAAAGTTGCAAGTGATCAGATAACTTCGCCTACTTTGATTGATGATGTTGCAAATGCAGCTTTTTCTTTGCTGCAAAAAAATGAGTCTGGTTTGTTTCACACTAGTGGCAGTGAACAGATTTCTAGGCATGGTTTTGCTTTAAAGGTTGCAAAAAAGTTTTCTTTAGATAAAAATCTTATTGAAGTGACTACTATGGATAAGCTTGGTTTTAAGGCTCTAAGGCCAATGAATTCTTCGCTAAGCATTAAAAAACTTCAGAAGCTTAACATAAAAATGAGTAATGTTGATGCTGGCTTGGATAAGGCTAAAAGTGAAATGAATAAGGTAACGCTATGAAGACAGTTATTTTGTGTGGTGGAAAAGGAACTCGAATGGATAAACTTACTGAGAGTATTCCAAAGCCGCTTGCATTAGTTGGTGAAAAGCCAGTGCTTTGGCACATAATGAAAATTTATTCTCATTTTGGGTTTAATGAATTTGTTTTATGTCTTGGGCATAAGGGTGAAAAGATAATTGAGTACTTTAAGGAGAACTCCCAAAAGGAATTCAAGATTGAGTTTGTGCAGACTGGTGAGGATTCTTCCAAGAGTGAGCGCTTGTTAAAAGTAAAGAATTTTGTTGATGATTCTTTTTTTGTTGCGTATGGCGATGACTTGGCTGATATTAATGTGAAAGAACTTTTAAGTTTTCATAAAAAAAGCAAGACTATTACAACTGTTACTGCTGTGAGGGTTCAAAGTCAGTTTGGTGTAATGGAGCTTGGAAAAACTGGAATTGTAAAAAGTTTTGAAGAAAAACCAATTCTTGATTATTGGACTAATGGCGGGTTTATGGTGTTTGAAAAAAAAATCTTTGACTACCTTAAATTAGGGGAGCTTGAAAAGGAAGTTTTTGAAAAGCTTGTAAAGGAAAAACAATTAAGTGCTTTTATGCATAAAGGAAAATGGAGAACAATGAACACACTTAAGGATAATTTAGAGTTAAATGATTTGTGGAAAAAAAAACAGGCTTTTTGGAAGGTTTGAATTATGGGTGAGTGGAAAGAAAAAAATGTGTTTGTGACTGGCGCTGATGGTTTTATTGGCAGCTGGATTGCAAAAGAATTGGTTGACCAAAAAGCAAACGTCACTATACTTGTCAGGGACTTGAAAAAGAACGCTGCGTTTGACTTGCACGGATTAAGGGATAAAGTTAATTTGGTGCAAGGGGATTTAGTTGATTTGCCAGTTCTTCAAAGAGCGTTAAGCCAGTATGAAGTTGAAAGTGTTTTTCATATTGCTGCACAGGCTTTAGTTGGAATTGCAAATGAGTCTCCTCTTTCTACTTTTGAGTCTAACATTAAGGGAACTTGGAATTTACTTGAGGCTTCAAGAAAATCCAAATCAGTAAAAGGAATAGTTGTTGCAAGTTCAGACAAAGCATACGGAGTACAAGAAAAACTTCCTTACACTGAAGACATGCCTTTGCTTGGACTTTACCCATATGACGCCTCTAAAGCTTGTACTGATATTTTGGCCAGAAGTTATTTTGCAACTTATGGAATGCCAATTGCAGTAACCAGAAATGCAAATACTTATGGTGGTGCTGACATGAATTTTTCAAGGATTGTTCCACAGGCGATAAAAAGTATTTATGATGGAGAATCTTTTTTGATTAGAAGTGACGGTAAACTGCAAAGAGATTACATGTATGTAAAGGATGCAGTTAGCGGGTATTTGATGCTTGCTGAAAATATTTCTAAAGTAAAGGGTGAGGCTTTTAATTTTGGTACAGAGACTCCGATTAAGGTTATTGATTTGTTTAAAAAAATTGCAAAGGTTTATGGTAAACCTAATGCGGATGTAAAGATTTTGAATGAGGCAAAAAACGAGATTCCAAAACAATATCTTTCAAGTGCAAAAGCAAGAAAGGTTTTGTCTTGGAAACCAAAGTACTCACTTGATGATGGTTTAAAGGAAACCATTGATTGGTATAAAGGGTTTTTTGGAAAAAAACAATAAGTCAGTCAATAGCTAGTTTTTCACTGTCCCATTCATCTTTGAGGTTATTTTTTCTTTGTATTAGAAAGTTTTCAATTACAAGGCAATCAATTCCAGTTCCCATCATACAGTTATATGCATTTTCTGGAGTGCACACAATTGGTTCTCCGCGAATATTAAATGAAGTATTAATTAATATTGGAACTTTTGTTAGTTTTTGAAACTCTTTTATTGTCTGATAATAAAGCGGATGCTGTTCTTTTTTTATTATTTGTAATCTTCCACTTCCATCAACATGCGTAACTGCAGGGATAAACTTTTGTTTTTCTTTCTTTATTGGATAAATCATAAGCATGTAGTCTGCTGGTTCAGGTATTGGCAGATCACATTCAAACCATTTTGTTGCTTCTTCAAATAATACGACTGGAGCAAATGGCCTGAATTGTTCCCTGTGTTTTACTTTTGAATTCAAAATGTCTTTCATTTTTGGGTTGCATGGATTAGATAATATGCTTCTTGCTCCAAGTGCTCTTGGCCCCCACTCCATTCTGCCCTGAAACCACCCAACCACAAAATTTTCTTTAATTAGTTGAGCAGTTTTTTTAGCAATTTCTTGTTGCGAATTAAACACTGAATAATTTATTTTTTTTTGTTTTAAAAATTCTTCAACTTGTTTACTGCTAAAAGACGGACCTAAGAAAGCAGAATTAAAAACATAAGTGCTGGGTTTTTTCATCAATGAATTATTCACATACAATGCAGCTCCAATTGAGCCTCCGGCATCTCCTGCAGCCGATTGAATAAAAATTCTTTTGAATGGAGTATTTGAAAGAATTTTTCCATTAGCAACACTATTCAAGGCTACTCCGCCTGCAAGACAAAGGTTAGTGCTTTTTGTTTCTTTAAATAAAGCATTCAATAAATTAAACAGGACTTCTTCAGTTTTTGACTGCAGTGAAGCGGCTACATCTTTGTGAAATTGTTTTAATTCAGCTTCTTTTGTCCTTGTTTTTTGCCCAAAAAGTTCTTCCAGTTTTTTTGATGGCATTCTTTTTTTATGTGTATAAGAGAAATACTCCATGTTAAGTTTGAAACTTCCATCTTCAAATGTTTGGATAAGTTTTTCAAATTCATTCATAAAAATGGGTTTTCCTAAAGGTGCAAGACCCATTACTTTGTATTCTGAATTATTTACACTAAAACCCAAATAAGCTGTAATTGCAGAATAAAGTAAGCCAAGAGAATGTGGAAATTGTATTTCCTTGAGCATTTTTATTTCATTTTCTTTTCCAACAGAAAATGTGGTTGTTGCATATTCTCCAACTCCATCTACCGTTAAAATTGCAGCTTGTTTAAACGGAGAACATAAATATGATGAACTCGCGTGGCTTAAATGATGTTCAAGAAAAAAGGTTTTTCCTTTAAAACCTAGTTTTTGTATTTCATTTTTTACTAAAAGTTTTTCAGAAAGCCAAGTTGGAAGAGTTTCTACAAATACGCCATATGAATAAGGAAATGTTTCAACGAACTGAAAAAGCAGTCTTTCAAATTTCAGAAAAGGTTTTTCGTAAAATGCAACTGCATCAATGTCTTTTATGGTCAAATTTCCTTCTTTTAAGCAATAGGAGATAGCTTGTTTTGGAAAACCAAAGTCATGTTTTTTTCTAGAGAATCTTTCTTCCTGCGCTGCTGCAACTAAAATACCGTCTTTTAGTAAACAGGCAGATGAATCGTGATAATAAGCGGATAAACCAAGAATATTCAAAAATACACCTTAAAACATTTCTTCAAAATCATGCTTTTTTTTAGTTGTATCAACCCATGAACTTTTTTCAAACTTTAATTTCAAAAATTTTTTTCCAACAACCCTTGAAAAAAACCATATCGGACCAACCGCAAAAATATAGGTAATGGAAAGCAAAATAATCAAAACTATTTTGTTTATAAGTTTTGCAAATTTTTCAATGCCATATTTTAATTCAAAAATAAGAGTGTTTTGTGGAAAAAATCGTGGAAAAATAACCAAAATCAGTAAATTAAAAATAAGAATACTCAGTATAATTGACACCCGTGTTTCCAAAGATGGATGCCCAAAAATTGAATAAAGTATTAAAACAAAAAATAATGACCCAAGAATAGTTCCAATTGTTTTCCAAAAACTTAAAACCATATTAATAATAAAATTTATAATCATTAAAACATTTATGCTTTTGAATGATTTAGTAAGATTTTTGTGGAAAAGAAAACTTTGGTGGCTTGCCCCAATTTTATTGATGCTTATACTAATTGGGTTATTAGTGTTTTTTACACAATCAAGTGTATTGTCACCATTTGTATACACGCTTTTTTAGCAGTTGAATAATAGGTATGTGAAAAAGTGCTAAAAAGCGAGGATTGCACCAAAAGAGGGTTATTAAATAATAATTAATTATATAAATACTATGAAAATTCGTTCATAGGAGAACAAAAAAATGCCATATATATCCATTGCAAGCCAAGTAACAGGGCTTTTTTTATACGCCTTAATTTCAGCAGTATTTTTGATTATATTTGGATTTTTATTTAGAGTTTTATTTCCAAAAAAACACAGCAGGTATCGTGAAGGTTTATGAAAATT
>CAYIJY010000048.1:0-7226 GCA_964363785.1 uncultured archaeon | reverse complement strand
GCAACCTAAATCCTTTGTTTGGCCTGTTTGGTCTTCTTGGCGGCATTTTTTTTTCTCCAAATATAAACTTATTTTGACTTTATTAAAACCTTCTCAAAGCTTTTTTTTGTTAGTCTGGTTAAGCTTATATTTTTTGTTAACCTAAAATCTAATTGGTTTTTTTTGTGTATCACATTGGAAAAATAATCAAGGTTTTTAGGTTCCCTGAAGACGAGTCAAAGTCTGCAGACAATTCAGTGCAGGTGCTCCTTGAAATGTGGGATGAAAATGAAATCATTGTCTCTGTTCACCCAGCTTTGAATTCTGAAGTAAAAGAAAAGGATTTCGTGTTTGTAAAATACACGCAGCCGGAAGCGCATGTAGTAAAAATCTTGAGCCAAAAAAATGGCAAAGTACTTTGGGAAAAATTTTCTGAAATTCTTGAAAAGAAAAAAAAGGTTTCACAATACTCTAATTTGCGCGACAACCCTGTTTCAAGAATGATTGGCTAGTACTTCATGTTTTTTGTGAAGTCGCCCTTGAAAAACATTGCTTTAGTGTTTAGAATGTTTTCTTGGTCAAAAATATTTTTTATTTCCTTAAAATAAGCGTAAATTTTTTTGCCCCATTCTTTTTCCAAAAAAGGGGCCTTGTTTAATCCGCTTGCGTGCTCTCCTGTAATTGTTCCTCCGTACTTAAAGCATGACCCAAATGCTTCTTTTGCAATTTTTTTCACAGTGCTTTTCCAATTCTTTTTGTTTACATTAATCAATGGCCGGATGTGGAGGTTTCCTTCTCCTGCATGCCCGTAAATAATTGCTTCTATTTTGTTTTTTTGGAATATTTTTTGCAAATCCAAAATAAATGTGCTTAAGTGTTCTATTGGCACTGCCATGTCTTCGATAAATGAAATTGGTGTTCTTCCGTCGTCAATTTTTGTTGTCTGATGAAATATTGTTTCTCTCATTTTTAAAATTTTAAGTTGTTTTTTTTCATTTGTTTCAAAAAAAATATTTTTTGCATTGTTTTTTTCGAGCAATTTTTTTATTTTGTTTTCACTTATTTTTGTGTCAAATTGTATTAGCAAAGAGGCTTTGATTTTTTCATTCATTTTTTCTTCAAGTTTTTCTTTTAATAATTTTAATGAAAATTCGTCAAGAATTTCAAGTGTGCTTGGGTTCAGTTTCACTATTTTTTGAACGGCCTTTCCAGCGTCATTAAGTGACTCAAAATCTGAAATAAAAGTCACTGTTTTTTTTGGTTTATTTAATGTGTTTAACTCTATTTCTGTAAATAGTCCAAGTGTTCCAACTGATCCTGACATTAAATGTGTAACAATTTCGCTTGGTTTTTTATATTTGAGGAATGCAAAAATGTTGTAGCCGCTGCTTGTCTTTAAGTGCATTCTTTTTTTTAGTTTACTTACAGTTTTCTTGTCTTTTAGGATTTTCTTTTTTAGTTCTAAAATTTTTTTCCCCAAGTCTTTTGGAATGCCTTTTGCCGTGTCAATTAGTCTTCCTTTTGCGTCAATAAACTCAACTGATTTTACAAACGAATCCATGCTTTTGTATTTTACGCTTGAAAGGCCTGAGGCTTTTGTTGCAAGGTTTCCGCCAATCATGCATGAGTCATTAGAGCTTGGGTTAAATGCAATCCATTGTCCTGTTTTTGCAAGTTCTTTGTTTAAGTCTGCATAAATTACGCCTGGCTGAACTTTTGTGCTTTTATTTTTTTTCCAAATAATTGAATTCATTTTAGAAAAATCAATTATAATGCCTTCTCCAAGTGCAGAGCCGCAGGTGTTTGTCCCGCCAGCGCGTGCAGTGATTGAAAGCTTGTTTTTTCTTGCAAAATTAATTATTTGAAGTATATCATTTTTGTTTTTTGGAACAACAACTAACTTTGGCATTATTTTGTAGGGGCTTGAATCAATGCTGTATTTTTCTAGTTCTTTTTTTTTAGTGATTATTTCGCCGTTAATTGCTAGGTTTTCTTTCACGTACTCAAAAAGCACAATTATGAATAAAAACTGCTCTTGCTTTCTTTAAACTGGCTGGAAAAATGCAAAATGTTGACAAGAATGGTTTTTTTGAGAATTTTGATTGGAAGCTTTATCCAAAGACTGAAAAGTTTCTGAAAAAAAACCTTTCATTATTTTTGTCTCATAATTCTTTTGCAAAAAGTCTTTCAAAAAAACTAGAGGAAAAGACTTCAACTCGTTTTTTTGATTGGGTTGATCATATTTCTTTGCCTTCAAAAAAATTTCCAAGCAGTCTTCTAAACGAACTTGGTTTTAGCGAAGAGAATACTTTTGGGGTTAAAGTTTTTAGGCATAGGCAATCTGTTTTTTTTCCAGTTTTGTTAAATGATAATGGTTTTTTTGAAGTGTGTTTAAAGGTTGAAAATTTGTCTGATTTTAAAAAAGCACTTTCAATAAAGAATTCAATTGAAGGTAAATTGTTTGCTCCGTTAAGAAAACTCAAAGTAAAAAAAGACAAGAGCTATCTGCTTACTGCAATTGAAAGAAGAGGAAGTAATGGTTTTGAAGTAAAAGACTCTGGCGACCTAAAAGAATATTCGAGTGCGCTCAAAACTTTTTTGTCAAGAAAAAGGGCATTTAGAACTGACAAAGAAGGAATGATTTATACTTTGCAATTAATTAAAAAATTTTTAAAGTCACTTGACAAGTCAAGGTTAACTGATGCTTTTTTTAGGGCTGAAAGAGTTTATTGGCAGAAAAAAAACAAGGCTGGCCAAACTCAAAAAGCAAGGCAGGATTTACTTGGTCTTGGTTGGGGTAATCATGATCATCATACTTATCGTTCTTCTAGAGAAAATTTTACTAAGTTGATTGATATTTTTGAGTCAATGGGTTTTGTTTGCCGTGAGTCTTTTCATGCTGGTGAAAAGGCTGGTTGGGGTGCACAAATACTTGAGCATCCTTTTTGCGACATAGTTATTTTTGCAGATCTTGATTTGACTTTGCAAGAAAAAGACACTAATTTTGCGCATAAAGGCTTAAGCAATAGAAATGAACTTGGCACTGTTGGCTTGTGGATTGGGTTACATGGAGAAAGTGTCTTGCAGTCTGGCATGCATCACTTGGAGGCAAGATTTAATTTTGAAAAACTTGGTAAAGATTTGTTGAAAAAAAATGTAAGTGTAATGCAGCCTTTTTCTAATTTTGATTTTTTAAGGCAGGCTTTTACTAAAGGCGAACACTGGAAGGTTGATAAAAAAAGAGCAAAACTTCTTTTGGATAAAGGTTCAATTACAAAAGAGCAGTTTGATAAGTTTGTAAAGGAAGGTGCAATTGGCAGTCATCTTGAAAACCTTGAAAGAAACCAAGGCTTTAAGGGTTTTAACCAGAATTCTGTCAGCGTAATAATTACTGCTACTGATCCAAGAAAGCAGCATCATGCAGGGGCTTAAAATTTTTTTGCCGGCGTTTTTGTTATGAGAAAAAGTTTTGACGTGATTGTCAGTGGAGCAGGACCAGCAGGACTTACTTGTGCTCTTTTTTTGGCAAAGTTTGGAAAACGTGTTCTTGTTTTAGAGAAAGAAAAATTTCCTCGCGACAAAGTCTGTGCAGATAACAAAACATGGAAATGTCTTGACATTGTAAAAGAACTTGGGCTTTTGGAAAAGTTTCAAAATGTTCCAAAAAGAAAAATTACCGGAGTATATGTTGAGACTCCTGGTGGTTATTCTGTTTTAACTCCGCTTTGGAAAAAAGACGTTGAAGAAAAAGGCACGTGGTTTAATGTTAGGCGAATTTTTTTTGACAATTTTTTGGCTGATGCATGCAAGGAAAATAAGTTAATTACTTTTCGTGAAAACTGTAAAGTCCTAAAGCCGCTTTTTACTAAAAATGATGTAATGGGTGTTGAATTCCAAAATCAGGATAATGAAATTGAAACTGCTTTCTGTA
The DNA here is from genome assembly GCA_964363785.1 of uncultured archaeon. Lineage (GTDB taxonomy): Archaea > Iainarchaeota > Iainarchaeia > Iainarchaeales > GW2011-AR10 > JACQJF01. The sequence continues at coordinate 3,316 of CAYIJY010000048.1, read as the reverse complement.
AAGTTGTTGTGGCTGCTGATGGGATTCAAAGCGTAATTGCAAATTCACTTGGTTTAAGCCCGCAACTTAAAGGGCGCTATGCTTTGAATGCAAGGGCTTACTTTAAAGGCGTAAAAAATGTTTCTGATAATTGTGAACTTTATTATCTGAAAGGAGTCTGCCCTGGTTATTTTTGGATTTTTCCAGTTGATGATGACACATGCAATGTAGGCATTGGCATGCGTGCAGAAGACATAGAGAAAATGAATGTTAGTCTGGAAGAGAAAATGCTTGAAGTGCTTAAGATTGAAAAGTTTTCAAGTAGATTTGAAAACGCAAAACAAGTTAGTGATATTCAAAAATGGGGTGTTAGTGTTTTGCCCGGAAAAAGAAAATGGAGCGGAGCAGGCTTTATCTTAATTGGTGATGCTGGTACTTTTGCAATGACTTTTAGTGGTGAAGGTGTTGGGCCCGGCATGCGCAGTGGAAAAATTGCGTCAGAGGCAATTATTTCTGCTTTTGAAAGAAATGATTTTAGTGAAAAGTCTTTAGCTGAATTTGATGATAAAATGTGGGAAATACTTAAACCTGAAGTGGATGGTTTTAAGTGGCTCGAATTTATGTTATTGCATGAAAAAGTTTTTGATTTTGTACTGAAAAAAACTAGTCAAAAAAAAGAATTAATTGAAATTAGTTCAAGAATGCAAAATGATTATACTCTTTCAAAAAAACTAGTCAGCCTAAAGACTGTTTTGAAATTGTTGTTTTAATTTAAGAGCTGGGGGAGAGATTTGAACTCTCGATCTTCCGCTGTCCGCGAACTGTCTCGCCCAGTTCACATGCGAGTACATAGCGCCACTGTAAGTGGCGCGGTAATACAAGCTTGTATTCCGAGCTCTGTTAATTTATACTCCGTTGGACGGAGTTTCGGACGCTGCAGGCGGATGCATAGCCGCTCTGCCACCCCAGCAACTGTCACGCCCAGTTGACATGTGTGTATTTGCACCATCTTGCGATGGTGTGGTAATGCCTAATTTTACGTGTTTAAAGACTCAGGTTTGTAAGATTATTTAAAGCTTTTTAAACACCCTTATTTTGAAGGCTTTTTTTATGCAAAAAACACTAATCGCTGCAGGTTTGATTATTCTTGTTTTGTTTGGAGTTTCATTTTATTTTTATCCGGTTCTTCCAGCACAAATGGCTTCACATTGGGATATTAACGGAGAAGTAAATGGTTACCTTGCAAAAGATTTTGCTTTGTTTTTGGTTCCAGTTCTTGCAGCTTTTTTGTGTCTTGTTTTCTTTTTAATTCCAAGACTTGATCCTTTAAAACAAAACATTGAGGAATTCGTGAATTATTATTACGGTTTTATTGTTTTGCTTTTATTGTTCATGCTTTTAGTTCAAATGCACATTATTCTTTGGAACATTGGCACAAAGATAGATGTTTTGCTGACTTTTCCACTGGGCTTAGGCGTATTGTTTTTTTATATTGGCATTCTTTTGGAAAAAACTAAACCAAACTGGTTTATTGGAGTGCGTACTCCATGGACTTTAAGCAGTCCAAGTGTGTGGAAAAAAACTCATTTGCTTGCAGGAAAGCTCTTCAAAGCCAGTGGAATAATTTCCATAATTGGAATATTGTTTCCTCCTTATTCACTTTTTTTTATTTTAATTCCTGTCTTTATAACAGCAATTTGGAGTCTTGTTTATTCTTATTTTGAATACTCAAAAGAAAAAAAATAATTTGTGGGTTTAATGTATGTTTAATTGTGTTTTAGTAAAAGTTTCTCCTGAAGTGTCGTTAAAGACAAAATTTGTGCGTAAATATTTTTTTGATAAACTTGTTTCAAACATTAAGGGTGTTTTTCGCGCAAATGATATTTCTGGATCTTTAATAAAAAAGGGAAATGGCAGGCTTTTTATTTTTCCGGATGATTCTTTAAATGTAGAAAAAATTTCTTCACTTGTTTTGCATGTTTTTGGAGTGCAGTCTGTTTCCTTGTGTTATTCATTCGAATTTCAAAATAAGGATAATTTGTTTGATTCTAGTTTTTTGTTTGCAAAAAGTGTTTTGAAAAAAGGTTCCTTTAAGGTTGAGGCAAGGCGTCATTCTTTTGAAGAGTTTTCTTCAAAGCAACTTGAAGAGCTGCTTGGCTCAAAAATTTTGAGTGGCATTCCTGACTTGAAAGTTAATTTGTCTAAACCAAGTCAAACTGTTTTTTTAGAAGTAAACAAAAACACGGCTTATCTTTATGACAAATTGGTTAGTGGCCCTGGTGGGTTGCCTCTTGGTTGTGAGGGAAATGTGGCAATGGTTTTTGATGGAAAAAAAGAAGAGCTTGTTTGCGGTTTTCTTTTGATGAAGCGAGGTTGTAATGTTTTTCCTGTTGCAAAAAAATGGAACTTAAAATTAAAAGGCCATGTGAACAAGCTTGTAAAGTGGAATTCATTTAGGTCATTTCATTTTTCGACTTTTGATGAACTTGAGTCATTAAAGGAAAAAAGTGACATTGCAGTAAAGGCAATTGCATTTGGAAGTTTTGGTAAAAAGGTTGAGGGAGAAAAAAACAAGGCTGGGTTGGCTGTGTTTTGGCCTGTTGCTTTTTTGCCAAAAACTTTTGTTAAAAGTATTTTGAGGGATTTTTTTTGATTAAGGGTGTGATTTTTGATTTTGATGGCGTTTTGATTGATTCGCCAAAGATTTATTTTAAGACAATGAATTCTTTTTTGCAAAAACATAAATTGAATTTATCCCGTGAAGAATTGTCAAGATTAATTGCTTTTTCTTTGCATCAAGAGTTTGATTTTTTGAAAGAAAAATATTCTTTAGGGGTGTCTTTTGAGGAATTTATTAAGGGTACTCTTTTTGAGTCAAGAAAAGTCATGGAAAAAGAACTTCAGTTAAATCATGGTGTAATTGAGTTGCTTAAGGATTTGAGGGAAAACAAGCTGTCTATTGGTTTGGCTTCAAATAATAATCGTGCTGTTGTGCAGTTTGTTTTGAAAAAATTTGGCTTAGAAAGTTTTTTTGATGCAGTTATTCCTGTTGAATTGGTTGTTAATCCAAAACCTGCGCCAGATGTTTACTTAAAATGTGCACAGGTTCTTGCACTAAATCCAAGTGAATGTGTAGGAATTGAAGACACTGTAATTGGTTGTCAGGCAGTAAAGAATGCCGGTTTAAAGTGCATTGCTTTTCCTAATGAGTTTTCTGACAAAAATCTTTTTTCAGATGTTGATTTATCAGTTAGTTCTTTGAGTGAGCTTTCAGCAAAAAAAATTATTTCTCTTGGTGGTAGGTAATGAAGATTGGTTTTTTTTCTGATACTCATTT
>CAYIJY010000047.1:2221-7266 GCA_964363785.1 uncultured archaeon | reverse complement strand
GGTATTAATGAAAAACCAATTTCATTGTGAAAAGCCAATTGTCTTGCAACCGCCAACTGTACTTCGCGTTCATTTGCCAAAACAGTATCAGCTTCACGAGAAATTACCCGGTATGCTCCAACATACTTTTTTTTGCCTTCAATTTTTTTTAAACTCATTAAAGGCCTTGTTTGTCCAATTATATTCGGATTAGCTAATTCAGTCAACATTTTTCCTGAACGCGTTCTTGCACGATTTGCAAATCGTTTAAATTCGTCAACTTTATCAAACGGAATTTCTCTTAATCTTATTTTCCTAGTTGTGGGCGTTCCTTTAGGCATTTTTACAACTTAAAAACTTTCAATAAGTAATTCTATATCTGGTAATCTACTCTTTTTTTATGGACAAGATAATTTGATTTATCCTGTTTTCGTGCAAGATTTAAAATTTTTCGAATTTTATAAAGTTCTTTTGCTCTTTTTCTTCTTGCCTTAACAATTGGGTCTAAGGTTATTTTTTGAACCTCAGTTTGAATACCTTTATATCCATTTTTCTTATGGTTTTTTTCAACAACTATCTCGTAAGCAATCTTTCTTGCCAATTTGCGTTTTCTTATTCCACTACTTTTTGCTGCACGAAAATAAGCAGCAAAATCCCTGTCCTTTTTACTCATCTTTCTTTCTTTTGGCCTTATTCCTATAACTGGCCTTAACAAACTTTTTAATTTTGACCTAAAAGGCATAAATTTTCCAAAAATAACAACAATTTAATGATTTATTATACTTATTGCTAAAACAAGTGCTTCTCCAAAATCTTTGCATCAGGCCCGGCCTTACAACTTTCAATCTTTTCAATTCCTTTAATGTCGTTTAATCTTCTAACTAATTTGTGTTCATTTTTTTCAAGACACAAAATCTTTACCTGCGGCCCAGCATCAATCGTAAAATAACTTTCAATCCCTTCATCCCTCCAAGTAATGATATCCTGCATTATTTCCATAGTCACAGGATGCCAATAAAGAATTGGTGGCTGTGTAGTCATCATTGTTGCATGCATTTTCAAAGCATTAAACTCAGCAAGTTTTCCAACTGCAGAAAAATCTTTTTTTATCACAAGCTCTTTCATTGTGTCTGAATCTTTTTGTGCAGTCTTTTCCCAAACAGGATAATAAGGACAAGTCGCAATAGTTTGCGCCATACCTGCTCGTGACTTCCATTTTTTTGCGCCACTCTTTACAATATTTACAATCATTCTAAGTTCAGGCCAATGAGTTTCCTTTGCAATCTGCCTTCCAAAAGAATCTGTCCCGTCACTTTTGCTTCCCTTAATCCATTCAACAAATCCGCCTTCAATGCTTCTTGAAGCAGAACCAGAACCGCGTCTAGAAAGAATAGATAATTCTTTTTTGTCCAAGTTAAGCCCTGCTGCTTTTGACCCAGCCAAACTAAGTGCAGCCATTCCGCTTGCACTGCTTGCAAGCCCTGCAGCGGTTGGAAAATTATTATTGCTAACAACCTTTGCTTTAGCTTTAGTGTGCGCCATGCTTCTAATCAAATCCAAGTGGCCCTGCACTTCCTTCCACTCTTGCCCTTCTCCAACTTTTTCACCATTAAGCACAAACGAATCAATCGAGTACCTGCTGTCAAAGTCAATAGTTGTAACTGTAAAAAATTTGTCCAAAGTCATTGAGACACTTGAATTATTTGGCAAAATTAGTTTCTCGTCTCTTTTTCCCCAGTACTTACTCAACGCAATGTTTGAATGCGCCTGTGCGGAAGCCTTCATTTTTTCACCTTTAATTTCTCTATTTTTGCATGAATCTTTTTTTTCTTTAAATTCCTATCAGTAAAAACATGAACTGTATAGCCTTCTGAAATCTTTTGTTTCCTTTTAAACAAAACGTAATCAACCTTAAAATGTGTATTCCCAATCTCAGTTAATTGTGACTCAAGCGTCAATTCGTCATCAAACTTTACTGGCGCAAAATAATTATTCTTAGCTTCAATTACCGGAATTAACAGTTTTTCTTTTGTTTCCATTTCACCAACTTCAATCCCAATCTTTCTAAGCAATTCAGTCCGTCCATGTTCATACCACCTAAAATAATTAGCATAATACACAATCTGCCAGTCATCAGTGTCAGAGTGCCTAACTCTGTGCTTGGTTGTGTTTTTAGCATAAATCATTTTGATCCTTGTCTTGCTCTGTTTGCCCTAATTGATTGTTGTTCTAAATAATCAATAATTTTATTTAAACTCCAATTATATTGCGCAATTTCTTGGCCAGTTCTAAGTGGCTCATTTTTATTAAATTCATTTAAAATTTTAAAAGCCTGTCTTACTTCCCTATGTCTTCCCCGTCTCATGCCTTCTGCTACTGCCCGAAGAAATGCTTGTCTTGTAGGAAAATGCTGGTATATATTTTGCAAATAAAGATAATCTCCTTTATTTCTGATTTTATCAAAACTTATCGCGTCTTGTCTATCAGGCTCATTTTTTAATGAAACCATAATGTTCTCTTCTAACAACGCAAGCATACTACTCTGATTAATTGGAAAACTTTTTTCATGATGAAAAATTGTCTGCCTTAAATGTTCTAAGTCATGGCCTGTCCAATAATTACTGTCTTTTGATCTTTCACCAGTTAACATTGCAATGTACTTTTTTTTGCCTTTAACTTTTTTTACACTAATTTTTAGATCAGAAATACTTCTAAGTTCTGGCCCAGAAATTTCTTTTACTTTTGTTAATCCAAGTAAACCCATTCTTTTTTTTCTTACAAACCTGTCAAATGCCCTTGAACTTTCAGCTCGCAATAACTTAGTCTTTCTTGTAAGAGGCGTGCTGCCTTCTGGATGTTTTGTTGCTTTTTTATTTGGGTCAAGTTGTCTGAGTTTTTTTCTTGCATGCGTTTCAATTAAATCACCCGCAATATGCGCCACTCCGCCTGCAGTCAGGGCCGCAGCTCCAATTGGTGGAACAAGCATGCTTGCTGCACCACTAACTAATAATCTTTTTCCAGTTCTTTGAAGCCTTCTTCCCGTTTCTATTCTTTTCTTGTATCTTGCTAGTCTAGGCATCATTCATTCCTTTTGTTCTTTTAAAAACCTTGGCAAATCAGCAATTGATTCAATTACGAAGTCAGGCTTTATAACGCTTTTTTCAAGTTCTGCTTCATTATAATTCCCAGTCTTTACCAGAACTGCCTTAATTCCGCTATTCTGTGCTCCGGCAATGTCTGCCTCTAAACTATCCCCAATCATAATCGTCTCACTAGCTTTTGCGTTTAAATTCAAAAGTGCGGCTGTAAAAAACTCTTTACTTGGCTTTCCAATAACTGTTGTTGTTTTTCCAGTTGAATACTCTAATCCCTTGACAAATGCGCCTGGTCCTAAAGCAGGTTTTTTTCCTTTACCTAAAGGCGCAAACTTCACTATATTTGCAGCAACTAATTCGGCTCCATTCTTAAGACAATTAAACGCAGTGTCAAGCATTTTGTAAGTAGTTTTTTCAAACCAAAAAACAATCACAAAATCTGCCTTCTCATTTTCAACAACCTTTACACCAAATTTTTTGAATTCTTTTTTTATGTTCGGTGAAGCAACCAAAAAACAGGTTGGATTTTTTTTCTTTGACTTAACAAAATCAATTGTTGCATGCGTCGGAGTCAATATGTTCTTTTCATGCAACTTCACATTGCCTTTTCCAATCAGTTTAATTAATTCTTTTTTAGTCATCCTTGACATGTTAGTTACAATCAAGTGTTTGTAATTATTTTTTTCAAGAAACTCTAAAGTTTCCTTTGCACCTTTAATTGTCTTTCCATGTTCCCAAAGCACTCCATCAACATCAATCAAAACATTTTTGATCAAGCACTCACCTGTGTAATAAATCCTTCAAACCCAAGTTTGTCAAACTCTTTTTTTATTTTCTCCTGCATTTTTTTGTCCTTACATAATGCAAACATGCAGCCACCCATTCCGGCACCAGTCAACTTAGCCCCCAAAGCACCATTATCCAAAGCACTCTTGCACATTGCATCCAGTTCTTTTGAACTAACCCCAATCTCCTGGAGTAATTTATGATTTTCATTTAGCAGTTCCCCGATCCTTTTCTCATTGCCTGACAACAATTCTTTTTTTCCTTCAAGCACAAGTGCTTTTGCTTTCTCAAAAATTTGTTCAAACTTTTTTGGGTTTTTCTCTTTTCTTTCCCTAACTTCACGCACAGTTTGCCCAGTGTCATGAATTAATTTTGTATTTCCAATTACTACAAGCAAAGGCTTTTTTGCTTTGAGTAACTCAATTTTGTTTTTTCCACCGCTTAAATTTTTTTCAAACCACAAAAGACTCTTGTACGTAGACGCAGTGTTGTCTATCCCGCTTGGGTTGCCATGAAAAACATGCTCCGCCTTAAACGCAATCTCGTTAACTCTTTCATTATTTAACCCGAGTTTGTAATGGTCATTAAGTTCTCTAGTTATTGAAACAATCAAAGCAGCACTTGAACCAAGCCCACCAAAAATAGGAATATCACCATCTATTTCCAGTCTAAAGTTTTTTCCTTCTAAACCAGTCTCCTTCAAAATAATCTGCATAGTCTTATCAAGAATCTCAGACTGATTATCTCCAACCAAAATATCTTTGTTAGTCAATCTGTCTCTAACTCTAATTCCTTTTTCATTAGGAAAAAGTCTACACCTAGTGTATAATTCAATGCCTGCTGCAATTCCAGGCAAGCCATACACTACAAAATGCTCGCCAAACAAAATAAGTTTACCATAACCATATTGAGTCATTTGTTCACCAATTTATTGAGTATTTCTGCCAATCTGTTTCATCCATCTTGCAACTCTTGAACTTGCTTTTAGATATCTGTCATATTTATTTCTGCCAAGTAATTTTAATAATTTAAAGTCATTTGTTTCACGTGCTATTTTTAAAAGTGCGGCCGGAAAAAGAACTATATCGTCCCTGCTTTTTTTTAGTTTTTGCGCATATTCTTGCAGATAATCTCTATTTTCCTGTATTGCACTATCTGCTTTATTCACTCTAATTTCTTCGTCAA
>CAYIJY010000047.1:0-2211 GCA_964363785.1 uncultured archaeon | reverse complement strand
TTCAATCATTTCTTCTGTAATTTTTAATGCATCTTTTATTGAAATATCTGCAAAACTTCCATGGACATATTGCCCTACTTTCATTACAGCGTCTGTAAGCCTAAGATTATGAGCCAAAATATTCAATGCTTTTTTACGTTTTTCTGGCTCTAAGTTTAATCTTTCAACAATATTAGCATCTATTGCTAAACTTTCACTTCTTGCCCTTTCAAAATTCTTTTCCCTAAAGCCTCTATTGGCTTCTCTAATTGCAGATCTTATTTTTTCAACTTTTCTTTTTGGGGTCAAATTTTATACAACCTTAAACTTGTACCCGTAAGCAATTGCGCCTTCAAAATTAGTGTCCTGTATTTTTCTGAACATTTTTTTTACTTTAGCGCCAATCTTTACTTTCTCTTCAGGCGAATCAACAACTTGGCTTAAAATTGTACAATTATTTCCCAAGTCAATCAAAGCAAGGTAATATGGAGTCTGGTGTTCAAACCCAATTGGCCCTACACTTACTTTTGTAAACGAAGTTATTGTTCCAGTTCTTGGCATTTCCTTTGAAACCAATTTTCCTTTTCTTCTGCAATTTGGGCAAAACAAGCGACTTGGAAAGTACTCCGACTTACAAGTCAAACAATGACTTCCTCTAAGCAAATACCTTTCAGGGTATTTTCTCCAATGAAGTGCAATCGCATTATCAACCATGTTTACTTCACCTTTCTTTTTTCTTTAAAATGAAATATTGTACAAGCAATCAAAAAAGAAAAACCAAGGTAAACTATTTCGTTCATTATAAAAAATACTAATTGTAGAAAATCGTCAACACCTGTATAAACAACAAAACCTACATTTGGAGGGCAAGTTGCTCCAGGTTTACATATTATACTACTTGGGAAAAAGAAAATATTCACTAACACAAACAAACCCAAAGTCAGCAATGTTTTTTCCTTTGTCGCCCAAAAAAAACTCTTTAAGTCCATGTGTTACGCCTTCCTGTAAATATGCACAACTGCTGTTGCTCCACTGCCACCAACATTATGCGTCAAACCAACTTCTGCGCCTTTAATTTGCCTTTTTTCTGCCTTGCCATTTAACTGTGCAAAAATCTCAACAGCCTGCTTAACTCCAGTTGCACCAACAGGGTGACCCATTTTTAGTCCGCCTGAAGTGTTAATCGGAATTTCGCCACTAAGTTTAGTTCTTCCGTCTTCAGTTGCTTTTCCGCCTTCACCTTTCTTAAAAAAACCAATATCCTCAATTGCCAAAAGTTCCGCAATTGAAAAACAATCATGCACTTCAGCCAACTCAATATCTTTAGGTTTTAATTTTGCGTCTGCAAAAGCCTGCTTTGCAGCAACTCTTGTTGCCATTAACTCTGTTAAAGTTTTTCTTCCAGTCAAAGCTAAAGTATCTGAAGCCTGTGTACTTGCAAGTATTTCTACTGCATTTTCAGAAATTTTTTTTGCTTTTTTAGTCTCGCACAAAATCACTGCAGCAGCGCCATCACTAATAGGAGAACAATCAAGGAGCTTTAACGGAGTAGCAACATATCCTGACCTCATTACGTCTTCAATCTTTATTTCCCTGTGAAACTGTGAATAAGGATTAAGCATTCCATTGTAATGATTTTTTACTGATGCTGCAGCCATTTGCTCTTCAGTTGTACCAAATTCCTGCATGTGCTTTCTTGCCATGAGCGCGTAAAGCGCTGGAAATGTTGCGCCATGAAATAACTCTGTCTCCTGATCTCCTGCGCCGCCTAACGCAAACCCCGCTTCTTCTACAGAAACTTCAGTCATTTTTTCTACTCCGCCAACAGCAACAACATCATACAATCCGCTTGCAACTGCAATGTACGCATTCCTTAAAGCAACTCCTCCAGAAGCACAGGCAGCTTCAAACCTAGTTGCAGGAATTGGATTCAATCCAAGTTGGTCTGCAATTAATGCTCCAATGTGTTCTTGTCCGATAAATCTTCCAGGGGCCATTGTCCCGCCATAAATCGCCTGAATGTCTTTGCCTTGTAAGCCGCTTGATTCGAGTGCACCTAAGCCAGCCTGTCCAATCAAGTCCCTAAAGCTTTCATTCCAATGCTCGCCGAATTTTGTCCGAGCAGCCCCGATTATACTTACACTACGCATGAATTGTCACGCCCAGTTCACATGCGAGTACATGCGCCACTTTTAGTGGCATGGTAATACATTGTTTCATTTTCTTGCACCT
>CAYIJY010000046.1:0-7339 GCA_964363785.1 uncultured archaeon | reverse complement strand
CTGACAAAACAAAAACAAGTTTTGTTGCACAAATTACACGAAAACTAGCCAAAAGTATTACCGCACTATCGAAGATAGTGCACATGCACGCGGGCGAACGGCGCGTGACCGTTCGCGGGCAGTCAAGCATAGAATTTCTTTTGGCAATACCAATAATTTTTTTGATAACAATCTTTATAGTAGGACAGTTTTCTACAGCAACAAAAACAACAGTTGCAATGGCAACAGCCAAAGAAAGCTTTTACGAAAAAACACTTGACTTTAACGAAAGCGTGCTCGTAAAAAAAATCGAGTATACAGTCTGCGACCAAAACACCCTAAAACTCAATTTTAACACTATTCCAAACAGCCTTACTTCAACAAGCGTTGATTTAGACACAATACAAACTGAATCTATAGCCACATCCGGCTTTCCTGACGTAAACATAACAGTAAATGAAACAACCCCCATCTGCCCATAATCCATTCGTCAATTGACGAAATGCTTTTTATTTTGTTCTTTTCTCAAACTAACCTAGAATGCAATTAACACAAAAAAAATACAATACACTCCTTGCAATAATAAGCATCTGCGGAACACTCAGCCTGACAATAATTGACTTTCAAACCCAGCCCAAAAAAACTGAAATACGTGAAATCTCAGAACAATTAATTGGAAAAAAAATCTTTATAGAAGGAAAAATAACAAGCCAGTTCACCAAAAAAAACACCTTGTTTTTAGAAATCACAAACAAAAACAAAATAAAAGCAATAAAATTCAACCCAAGCAAACAAGAATCATTAACCGCACAGCACGCAGACGCACAAAATTTTGTCAAAATAACCGGCACAGTGCAAAAATACAATGGAGAACTTGAAATAATTGCAGACCAAATAACCCCATTAAACAAAAACCAGCCAACCTGACAAGAACTTGAAGCGCATGCTTGACTACACAATCGCGACAATTGCAGGAATTTTGCTTGGAATAATAACAGGCCTTCTCCCCGGAATACACATAAACAGTGTAATTGTACTCATGCTTGAATTCATGCAAAAAATCACGCCACAAGCCGCAACTGCAATTATCTCAATGAGCATCACCAACCAAGTAGTCAGCTTTACGCCAAGCATACTTTTTGGAATGCCAAGCGAACAAAACTACACAAGCACACTGACGGGGCATGAATTTGCAAGAAAAGGAATGGCATTGCACGCAATCAGGTTATGCACAATTGGAGCCACAGCAGGCCTAATTATTGCAATAATCACAACCCCCATAATAATTGCATTCCTAGAAAAAACAACAGACTACTTCACTGCAATTACACAAGCTATCTTGACAATAATTCTTGCATTAATGGTTCTTCGGGAAAAAACACTTGAACAAAAAAAATGGGCAGCAATAATAATTATACTGTCAAGTGGCACGGGGTTTTTTCTTTTGAACAACTCATTATTCACAAACAACATTTTCATTCTCGTGACAGGATTCTTTGGATTGCCAACAATTATTCTTGCATTAACTGAAAAAAACTTTATGCCAAAACAAAAAAAAATCACAAAAAAAACCAGTTTAAAAAAAACAACAAAAACAGGAGCACTCTCAAACATAGCCGCCATGATAGGCACAGTATTTCCTGCTTTGTCCCCAAACGAAATGATTTTTTTGGCAAGCGAATTTCGCAACAAAACAAGCAAAACAAAATACCTGCTGTTAAGCGGCGGCGTGGCCACAGCAACATTTTTTTACAGTTTTATTGCAGTGCTTTTCATTGGCAAAGCCCGAAACGCATCAGCAGAAGCAATAAAACAAACACAAAACCTTCCGCCAGAATTTACAATTATAACAATAATTGCAAGCATAACAGCATGCTGCATTGGCGCATTGGCAAGTGAGTTTTTTGCAAAAAAAATAATTGAAAAAACCGAAAAAATAAATTACACAACACTAAACAAAGCAATACTTTTTTTCATTATCGGACTGAGTTTTTTTACAGGCGGATTTTTTGGACTGATTGCACTTGCAAGCGCAACAAGCACTGGACTCTTGGCAGTAAATGCAGATATAAAAAGAAGCACCTGCATGGCTTTTTTGATTGCGCCAACAATAATGTTATATTTGGCATTGTGACAAAAAATTAATCATGTTTTCAGTGAAAAAAAATGCTTTACAGGCTTTTTTGGAAGCAGCAAAAAACACTTACCCGCACGAATTCATTTGCCTTTTATCAGGAAACAAAAAAAACAAAATAATTGAAGAAATAGTGATTGTGCCTTCAATTTTTGGAGACACATTCTCCTCAATCAAGCAGCACTTGGTGCCTTTTGACGAAAACTATATTGGAACAGCACACTCACACCCAAGTGACTCAAACAAGCCATCAAGGCAGGATGTCTCTACTTTTTCAAAAATGGGTGAAATACATTTTATTGCAAAGCCGCCATTTTCACTTTACGACCTTGCAGCGTACGACCAAAAAGGAAAAGCAACCCAAATAAAAATAATTTAACTGTTTTGGTCTTCCAATTAAAGCATGAAAATAGCATTGATTGTGCTTGATGGATGGGGAATAGCCCCAAAAGGGCCGGGAAACTGCATTGAACTTGCAAAACCAAAATTCTTTTGGTCAATCGAAAAAAACTATCCCCACACAAGCCTTGACGCAAGCGGCACTGCAGTGGGCCTCCCAAAAGGCGCAATGGGAACAAGTGAAGTCGGGCACCTTCACATTGGCGCAGGAAGAATAGTAAAACAGCCAATTTCATTTATTGATGAGCAAATAAAAAACAAAAAATTCTTTGAAAACCAAAGCCTAAAAAAAACATTTGACTTTGTAAAAAAAAATAAGTCAAGCCTGCACATAATGGGATTGTGCTCAGACAAACTAGTCCACTCTTCAATCAATCACCTGTTTGCGCTTTTGGAAATGGCAAAAAAAGAAGGCCAAAAAAAAGTCTTTATACATTTTTTTGCAGACGGACGTGACGCACCAGAAAAAAGTGCATTAAAGTACGTTGGCATGATTGAAAAAAAAATAAAAAAAACAGGAATTGGAAAAATAGCAAGCGTTGTCGGCAGGTATTATGCAATGGACCGGGACAGCGAATATTCGCGAACAAAAAAAGCGTATGACCTTCTGACACTTGGGACTGGAAGGCAAGCAGAAAGCGCAAAAAAAGCAATTGAACTGGCATACAAGGAAGGCGACATTACAGACTATTACATTGAACCAACAGCAATAACGAAAAACGGAAAACTCATTGCAACAATTAACGATAATGACGCAATTATTTTTTTTAACACAAGAACAGACAGAATAAGGCAAATCATAAAGTGTTTTGTAAGCAAAAAGTTCAGTGAAATAAAACTTGAAAAAAGACCAAAAATACTTTTTTGTTCATTTGTCTCAAGTGACAAAGAAATAAATGAAAAAGAATTGCTTGTGGCATTTGATCCTTTCAAAATAAACAACAACCTTGGGACAGTCATTTCAAAAGCAGGGTTAAAACAATTAAGGATTGCTGAAACAGACAAATTCCATCACGTCACTTATTTTTTTAATTCACAAGAAGATACTCCGCTAAAAAATGAAGAGCGAATTGCCATTCCTTCAGAAAAAGTACCTGTGTTTGACCAAAAGCCAGAAATGAGCGCAAGGCAAATAAAAGACACGGCCATAAATGCAATTAAGGAAAAAAAGTTTGACTTTATTTTAGTTAATTTTGCAAACGCAGACCTCGTAGGCCACAGCGCAAACATACCTGCAATCATCAAGGGAGTCCAGACTGTTGACAACTGCCTTGCAGAATTATGCCAAACTGCACTTGAAAACAATTATGGTGTAATCGTTACAGCAGACCATGGAAATGCAGAAGAAAAACTGACAAAAACAGGCGAAAAAATACCAAGCCACTCAACAAACAAAGTCCCGTTCATTATAGTTGCAAAAAATATGGAAAAAATCAGGCTGCAAAAAAATGGCGGGCTAAAGGACGTTGCCCCAACAATACTGGAATTAATGAAATTAGACAAGCCGCCTGAAATGACTGGAAAAAGCCTGATTAAAACCCAAAACAAAAGACTTTAATAGTAAAAAAACATTTATTGATGGACATGAAAAAAGGACAACTAGCACTGGACTTTTTGATTACAATAGTGCTTTTGCTGGTTTTTTTGCAGCTGGTAGTGAGTTTTTCGGAAAACTTTTTGTACAACCAGGAAAAAACAGCAATTAAACTGCAGGCAAAAAGCATTGTAAGCGAAATAGACAAAACCATAAAGTATGCTTATGCACAAGAGCAAAGCCTTGATTACTCCATTAGGTTTGATATCCCAAGAATCCAAATAGGAAGTCCACCCGGCTCAGGACAACCAGCACTTATTGACTGCGACATAGACATTACATCAACAGACATCACGCTGACAGTAAACAACACACATTACCCGCAACTTTCACTAAGCGACACAATAGTTGAAACAGTGCCAAGAATACTTGGAACACAATCTTTTGCAAACATACATTGCGGTGACACAATTGTCTTAGAGGATACATCAGTATGCGGAGACGGCGTAATCGGCGGTCCGGAACAATGCGATGGTGCAAACCTTGGCAGTGCAACCTGCGATGATGTCTACGGATTTTCTGCAGGCGGAAACCTAAGCTGCATTCCCACTGGATCACCATACCAATGCACTTTTGACACAACCGCATGCACTGGAAGGCCGGATATTTGTGCAGGAGCATGCAGGGCAACATGCCTTGGCGGAGAAGTACAAAATTATAATGGAGTCGTGGAATGCACAGGCGCCAACATTTGCTGCGTAGCAACCGGATGCGGAAATGGAGTCTACGAACCAGCCACTGAGCAATGCGACGACGAAAACACGGTTAATGGAGATGGATGCAGTGACATCTGCACAGTAGAACCAACATGGGCTTGCCCAGGCGGATACTTTTGCCACAGGACATCATAAAAGTGAAAACAATATGACAAACAAAAAAAACTTTGCACAAAAGGGCCAAATATATTCATTAGACTACGCGATTTCACTGATCCTGATTTTTTTGGCAATTGGACTGGCAATAAACTTTTATGAACTGCAAATAATCAATGCAAAAGAAACACAATTAAGGCAAGAACTGCAAAACACCCTTGACTCATCAGCAATACTTTTTTCAACAAGCAAAGACATTGTCTGCGAAGTAGTAAACTTCGAAGCACAAAGAATAGACTACATAAATAACTGCATTAGTGAAACACCAGGAAGACTCACAAAAGCAAACCTTGGACTATCAGACGACTATGAATGCTCAATTGTCATCCAGTCAATACCTGCATTTGATGACATGGCTATTTCAGGATGCATTACAACACAGCCATCAGTCTCTGGGGAAAAACAAATCTTTACAGAAAAAAAACGAATCGTAGTAAAGCACGGCGACCACAGAATATACAAAAGCAAACTCGAGTCATGCATCAGGGGACAAAACTGCGAGTTAACAGACTCAAACGCCATAATCAGTGTCTGGAGGGCTGACTAAAAATGAAAAAAGGAATAATGTACACAATGGACGCAGTTTACGCAATCATACTTATAGTGACTGCATTTTCACTTATCACGTTTTATTTTAGCGGGGGAACAGGAACAAGCATAAAATTTGGAGAAGCATTAAATTCAAGCACAACAGACGCAGCATTGATAGGCTTTTACCGGAATTCTTCTGCTGCAGCACTTGACATAAATGCAGCATTGCCTGACCCGGACCAAAACCAAGAATTCCACAATTGTATAATAACAAGAACATACGACTTGAACAACGATGAGCACAGCATACTTTTTGGAGTAATCAAGCAATCACAAGACATAAACAGGTTTTACTGTAAGTGGTACACATGGAAAAAGGAATAACAGCATCAGTAATGGCAGTTCTTGCAATCAGCATGATTGCATTCTCATTCATTTACTTAAAGCCATTGCTGTCAGAACAAAAAAATGCGCCAGCATACACGTTTATAGAGTCAACTAAACTAAAAATGCAAAACCTGCGGCACTTGGCTGACCAAGCAATAAGCGAAGCAATGGTTGACAGAGCACTCTATGAAGCATTTGACGCCGCAAATGGCGTTCCACCAATCTGTCCCGCAACAGCATTTTTGAATGAATTTGAATTAACCGCACAAGCAAAATCTTACTTAGTTGAAATAAATGATTTTCCTGAAAATGACAGATGCAATGTTGAAATACAAACCACAGCACTAGTTGGAAGCGACTGGAGTGCACAATTAAGGATAAGCTGCACACTAGACTCAAGCGCCGGCCAAACAGTTGAAATACAAAAAACATTTAACATCAGAAAAAGAATAAGCTATATCACAGCACCCGGAAATTGCTTTGCAAGCGTAACAGACATTGACGGGTTAAGCACTTTCACCCAATGAACTGTCACGCCCAGTTCACATGCGAGTGCGCCTTCGGCAGCACTTAATCAAAAACTATTAAAAAGTTCAAACAAGTTTTGCTACTTCGCGAGCAAAACCAGACCCATACTGCATTGCTTTTTTTGGGCGGTTAAATGCAAGACTGGGCACATAAGAAAGCTCAGCCATTTTGCGCACAGGATGCTTTCGCAATTCATCAGTGTGAGACAAAATCTTTTTACTTGCAGGAAAACTCATTGCATGGCGCAAAAAAACTGTGTCAAGAAAAGGAACCCTAAGTTCAAGTGAATGCCTCATAGAGATAATGTCATCCCTGAACAAATTCTTGCTCCAAATGTCAAGCAAGTTGCTCCAAATCTCTTCTTCCACACCCAAAAAACCTTTTTCCTTTAAATGAGCCTTGAAAAAAGAATAACCAGCAAACAATTCATCACTGCCCTGCCCAGAAAAAATAACCTTAAAGCCCTTGGATTTTGCAAGCTCACACGCACCATATTCAGGCAATGCAATGCCAAGCTGCATTTCATCAAAAAAACCAAGAGACGTCAAACACTTTACAGCTAAAGCAGGAACTTCATCTTTTTCAACTACTTTTGAAAAAAGACTTAAACCCATTTTTGACGCAACCTTGTCCTCAAAAACCAAGTCCTCACTTCCATCAAGCCCACAACAAAATAAACCAACATCACTTACATTATCAGAAACCAGCCGTGCAACAAGACTTGAATCAACTCCGCCAGAAAACAAAACAGCAGCCTTTTTCAGGTTTTTTGAACGAACAAAAACACTTTCCTTAAATGAAGAAAAAAGCTCTTCAAAAGAAGAATTTTTTTTAATTAATTTCTTTAAATCAAGCAAAGAAAAAACTTTTTTTACAACCACTCCTTTCTTTGTTATCTCCAAAGAATGCCCTGGC
>CAYIJY010000045.1:0-7351 GCA_964363785.1 uncultured archaeon | reverse complement strand
ATAGTCAATTGAGTCAATGTGCTGGACTAGGCTGATTGTTTTGTCGTCAAGTTTTTTGTTTGAAAAATAAGAGGTAACGCGTTTTTTTAGGTCTTTGGCTTTGCCTACGTAAATTACTTGTCCGTCTTTTGACTTCATTAAGTATACGCCGGGTGCGCTTGGCGCCTGCACTTGATTTATCATATAAAAGATGACCCTGTAAAGACGGTTTTTTATGTATTTGTTTAGAGTAATTTTTTTGCATGAAGCTTTTTTACTTTGTTTTTGGTTTTGTTTTGTTATTTGGTTGCACGCAACAGCCACTGCAACCTGAGCCAAAGTATCATGTTCATGCTGATTTTAAGGTTTATTTGGATGGAAGCCAATTTGATTTCAATAAGGTGCAGTTCATGAGCACGCCTTACAAACCCCTAAATGAGTATGTGCATTTGCATGACTTTAACCCAAATGTAATCCACTTTCACAAGGAAGGCGTTGCGCTTGGCGAGTTTTTTGAAAGCCTTGGCATGAAGTTTGATGAAAATTGTTTTGACACAAATGAAATGCAGTATTGCAATTTGGGTGAAAAAAAACTTTATTTTTTTGTGAATGGGCAAGCAAACCAAGAATTTGGAGATTATATTCCAAATGACCTGGACAAGATACTTATTTTTTATGGGCAGGAGGCCCTTCCACAGGAAATGTTTAACAGCGTGACAAATGAGGCCTGCATTTATTCTGAAAAGTGCCCTGTTCCGCCAGGCGTTGTTTTGCCTCCGGAGAATTGTTCATCCACACAGCCATGCATGCTTCCAACTTAATTAGTTTGATTAAGTTCTGTCGTAAGACAGAACGCGCATGTGAACTGGGCGCGACAGTTCATTGGCAGACTAGTTCTCCATCAATGACTTGGCATGCAGAGCATTCAAATTCTATTGTTGAGTGTATTATTCTGAATTTTTTGTAGAGTGTTTTTTTTATTTCGATTGCAATTTTTTGGGTTTCAATTACTGGCATGTCTTCGACTGCAACATGGCAGCTTAGGACTACATAATGTGGTGAAATGCTCCATACATGCAGGTCGTGTATTGTCTGGACTCTTTGGATTTTTGAGAGTTCTTTTCTTATTTCATCAGTGTTGATTTCTTTTGGAGCTCCTTCCATTAGTACATCAATGCTTTCTTTTAGGACTTTTATTGCAGCCCACATTATGATGATTGCTACAAGTATGGTTAGGATTGGGTCAATTAGCGTGAAGCCTGTGAATAAAATTATTGTTGAGGAGACTATTACTGCAAACCACCCGAGTGCGTCATCTGCAACGTGCACAAAGAGGCTTTTGATGTTTAGGTCTTTTTTGTTTTTTAGTATGCGTAAAGCAACAAATGTATTTATGGCGAATCCAACTACTCCGACCCAAAAGACCGGGCCTGCAATGATTTGCGGTGGCGCGGAAAATCTTTTTATTGCTTCTAAAAGAATTATTATTGTTGTAAAAATCAGGATGGATGATGTAAAGACTGAGGCAATTACTGTTGCTCTTGTGAATCCAAATGTGTTTTGGTTTGTCGGGTCTTTTCCTGCTTTTTTTGCTGCGATTAAAGCTATTCCCAGCGCAAAAACATCAATTGAGTTATGGAGTGCATTTGCAACAAGAACGAGGCTGTTTGAAAAAACACCAATGACTATCTCTAAGACTGCAAAAACAAAGTTTACAAGTAAAGTGTAAATTATTTGTTTTTCTGACAAAGCGTTAAAGCGCTTGAGTTTATTCATGTTTTTCCCAATAAGTTTTTGGCTTACAACTAGTTAAACTTTTTCATTTGCGTTTTTCTTTTTAAAAATCTTTTGATGGGAAGTTTCCTGTGTATGCATGAAACCATTAGGATTAAGGGCGCAAGGGAGCATAACCTAAAGAATATTGACTTGGAATTGCCAAGAAACAAGCTTATTGTAGTTTGTGGGCTGTCAGGAAGTGGCAAGAGCACTTTGGCGTTTGATGTTTTGTATGCTGAAGGCCAAAGGCGCTATGTAGAGAGTTTGAGTGCTTATGCTAGGCAGTTTTTGGGTCAAATGAACAAGCCTGATGTGGACTCAATTGAGGGCCTTTCTCCTGCCATTTCTATTGAGCAAAAAACAGCAGGTAGGAATCCTCGGTCTACAGTTGGCACTATTACCGAGGTTTATGATTACTTAAGATTGCTTTTTGCGCGTACTGGTGTTCCTCATTGTCCTGTGTGTAGTAAAAAGCTTGTTGCGCAGGGAACTGACTCTATTGTTCAAAATGTTTTCAAGGAATTTGATGGTGCACCAATCACTATTTTTTCACCAATAGTTCAGGGAAAAAAAGGGACTTATGAGCAGCTTTTTTCGGATTACAAAAAAAAGGGTTTTAGTCGAGCAAGAGTTGATGGTGCAAATTATTCTCTTGATGATAAAATAAAACTCGATAAATACGTAAAGCATGATATTCAGATTGCAACTGACCGCTTTGCTGTGCTTGAGTCTAATCGTTCTCGTTTGGCTGAAGCAATTGATGCAGCTACAAAACTTTCAAGCGGCTATGTAATTATTTCTGCTTCAAAAAAAGATATTTTTTATTCCAAAAAACTTTCTTGTGCGGAGCATGAAATTAGTTTTGATGAACTTGAACCGCGAATGTTTTCTTTTAATTCTCCATTTGGTGCGTGCCCTGATTGCCACGGTCTTGGTTTTAAGCAGGAGTTTGTTGAGGAGTTAGTTGTTCCTGATGCATCAAAATCCATTTTGAAGGGCGCTTTGAATGCCCCTGGTTTTGGCAGTCTTTATGGTTGGCGCGGCCAGCAAATAGCTGCACTAGCAAAGCATTATAGTTTTGATATTACAAAGCCTTGGAGTCAAATGAAAAAAGAACACCAAAACATTATTTTGCATGGCAGTGAGGAAAAGATTTTTTTTCAGTATGAATCTGCTTCAAGTGATTCAAAGTTTTCAGGAAGCTCGAATTTTATTGGAATAATTCCAATGCTTGAAAAGTTTTACAAGCAAACTGGTTCTGAACGAAAAAGAAAAGAACTTGAAAAACTAATGAAAGTAAATGTCTGTGCAGGTTGCGAGGGAGAACGACTAAAGCCGCTTAGCCGTGCTGTAAAAGTTGGCGGCAAAAACATTACGACCTTGTCTAATTTAACAATAAAGCAATTAATTGAATTTTTCAAGACACTTGATTTGTCAAAGCAACAGTTTGATATTTCAAAGCAGGTTTTAAAGGAAATCAGCCAGAGATTGTTTTTTCTTGTAAGTGTGGGTCTTGATTATTTGTCTTTAAGTCGCTCTGCAAATACTTTGTCTGGCGGAGAATCTCAAAGAATTAGGCTTGCAACTCAAATTGGTTCTAATTTGACTGGTGTAATGTATATTCTTGATGAGCCAAGCATTGGTTTGCATCAAAAAGATAATTCTAAGTTAATTGAAACACTCAAAAAGCTTAGGGATTTGGGTAATTCGGTTATTGTTGTTGAGCATGATGAGGACACTATTATGGAGGCGGACTTTGTTGTTGATATGGGTCCGGGTGCTGGAATTCATGGTGGTCAAATTGTTGCAATGGGAACTCCAAAGCAAATACTTAATCATCCTTCTTCGATTACTGGAAGGTATTTGTCTGGTAAAGAAAAGATTGATTTGCCTTCTTCTAGGAGAAAGTTTACAAAACAATTGGCGGTTAAGGGTGCAAAAGAACATAATTTGAAGGGAATTAATGTCGAATTTCCTTTGGGTGTTTTTACTTGTGTGACTGGTGTTTCTGGCAGCGGAAAGAGCACTTTGGTTAATGATATTTTGTATGTTGCGCTTTCAAAAAAATTTTATAATTCTGCACAAGATCCAGGAAAGCATTCTGCTATTTTAGGCACGGAAAATATTGACAAAGTAATTAACATTGATCAATCACCCATTGGCAGGACACCCAGAAGTAATCCTGCAACTTATATTGGTGTTTTTTCTGAGATTAGGGATTTGTATGCCAGTACAAAAGATGCAAAGCTAAAGGGATTTGGTCCGGGCAGATTTAGTTTTAATGTTCCAAGTGGCCGGTGCGAGGTTTGTGAAGGTAATGGCATGATTAAGATTGAAATGAATTTTTTGCCAGATGTTTACATTACTTGTGAGGAATGCAAGGGAACTCGTTATGACCGAGAGACTCTTTCTGTTCAGTTTAAAGGAAAGAATATTTCGGACGTTTTGAATATGAGTATTGAAGAGGCTGCTTCTTTTTTTGAAAATGTTCCGTCAATTAAAAGAAAGTTTGATACTTTGCTTTCGGTTGGCTTGGGTTACATTAAGCTTGGGCAAAGTGCAACTACGCTTTCTGGTGGTGAGGCTCAAAGGGTAAAACTTACAAGTGAATTAGTAAAGCGTGGCACTGGAAGGACTGTTTACATTTTGGATGAGCCTACAACTGGTCTTCATTTTGCTGATGTAAAAATGCTTTTGTCTGTGTTAAATTCTCTTGTTGATCGTGGTAATACTGTTGTTGTTATTGAGCATAATTTGCAGGTAATTAAGTCTGCAGATTATGTAATTGATTTGGGTCCACTTGGCGGGGAGCATGGTGGGGAAATAGTTGCTGAAGGCACTCCAGAAGTTGTTGCAAAGAATCCTAAGTCTTTTACTGGGCAGTACTTGAAAAAAGTTTTGGTTGCTGATAAAAAAACCTAGCTTTTTTTGTCGCGAGAAATTGGTTTTGTTTTTTTTCCTCTTAAATTTGAGGCTCTTTTTAATGGTGCAAATAGTTCTTTATACAGCTTTGTTATTCCTGTTTTTGCTGCTTTTTCGGGAAGGCCAGTGATTTCAGCTAACTCAGTGATTGTTGGAATTCTGCTGTGTAATTTGTAAAATTCATGCACCTTTTTTAGTATTTCATTTTGAAATGTATTGTTTAAGCGTTGATGCTGGAAATGAGTATCTTCATAAATGAATCTAAGGGAGTCATGATGTGTTGTTTTTGGTTTTTTTCTATGCTGTCTCATTTTTTTTTTCACGGGTAACTGCTTTTCGCGCTTTTAATGTTTTTAATTAATTCAAAAGTTGTTTTTGCAGCCAGTGCACTTGTTTTTGGGTTTGTTGAAGGCTTGTTTTCTACTTTTATGTAAAATTTTCCAAATTCTCCTTCTACTTCTATTTCGTGTGTGTTTGCTTTTGCGTTTGGGTCACTTACGATTATTGCTTTTGTTTTGTCAAAGCCAATTGAGTTTAATGCTAAAGTTGCTGCAACATTTACATTTTTTGGGAAAAGTTCTGCTGCTTTTCTTGCGCTTCCTTCAAATAAAATAGTTTTTTTTGTGTCAGTTCTTCCAAATCCTTTTGGGTTTTTTGTAGAAGTGATTTTTGCGCTTTTAATTTCTTTTTTGACTGCAGAAATTCCGTCAAGTCCAATTATTGCTCCGCTTGGAACAAATACTTTTGTGTTGTTTTCTTTGCAGATTTTTTTTATTTGCTCTTCAAATTTTTTGTCAACAAAAGCAGAAGAAGAGAGTGTGAGTAAATTTGTTTGAGAAAGAACAGTTTGCGCAAATTCTAGGACAGCACTTGTTGATGCGCACTCAACCACTAAATCAGGTTTTAACTTTAATCCATCTTCTATGTTTTTTACTGTTGATTTTTCTTTTACTTCGTCAAAAACAAAAACTAGCTTTAGGCCTTCTTCTTTTTCAATTAATTTTGCGAGTTCTTCGCCAATTGCGCCTTTTCCGATTAATCCGATTTTCATTTGTTTCAACTATTGTTAAGTGTAGAAAACCAATTAAAATCCTTTCAGATTTTAAATGGTGAGAAGTTTGTCTTGTAGTCGTAGACGTCTTGGTGTTCTTGTTTTTTCAAAAAACCAACTATTTGGTAAGTGATTGGCGTGAAAAGAATTTCTACTCCAACTTTGAAAATATAGTTTGAAATAATTAATGTAATGAAAATGTCCATCGGAAGTACTCCGTAGAATGCAATCACTGAGAATAAGAGTGTGTCTACTCCTTGTCCAACGATTGTTGAGCTTATTGTTCTTGCCCAGAGTTTTTTTCCTTTTGTAATTATTTTCATTTTTGCGAGTAGATAACTGTTTGAAAATTCTCCTGCAAAGTAAGCTATCATTGAAGCAATGGCAATTCTTGGGACTACGCCTAAAATCAAGTCATAAGCTTGTTGGTTTTCCCAACCACCTGCTGAAGGCAAAAGTCCTACAATAAAGAAAACAATTGACATAATCATTAGTGAAATAAAGCCTGTCCAAATTACTTGCCTTGCTTTTTTGAAACCATAGACTTCAGTTAATATGTCTCCAAAAATGTAAGAAAGAGGAAAAAGAATAGTTCCTGCGTCAAGTACTAAAAGCCCTATTTCGGCTATTTTTGTAGATGCAATGTTTGAAATAATCAAGACTGCAACAAAGAGTCCAGTTATAATTGGCAAGAACTTCGTCTGATGTTCAACTTCTTTCTTTTCCATTACTTAATTTTCAAAGAAAAACCATTAAAAGCCTTTCAAAAATCATTAGTTTCAACTGTTAGTCTTCGTGAATTTTTTTGTAGAATTAGCTTTTTTTTTATAATAAATGTTCAATTATTTCCTTAATCTTGACTGCACGCCTTTGGATTTGTTTTGCAGTGTTTGCAGAAATTTCTGTCCCACCATAATCAGCTTGACTTTTATATCTTATAAGAAAACTATATGCTTCTTTATAATCTGGTAAATCTTTTTCCAAAAATTTCTTTAGTTCATTGAAATAGGAAGTATCAAAATGTTGTTTATGGCTTGGAATCTTATTTAGAAATTTTTGGCAAATTGCATTATGGTAATTTATTGCAGAATTTATGAAAAGATGTGCCGCAGTGTGTTCCTTTCCTTCAAACAGCATTTCTTGGGCAAGCATGAATCGTTCATTAGCTAAGTCAAGATGGTGTTTGTAAAGATTCAATCCATTCACGTCCTTTCAGTATTTTGCCTTCGCTTAAAATATTTGTAATTAATTTGTCTTTTATTTTCAATCGCTGATAGATTTCAGAAATATGGAATAAATGTGGTGAAAACTTTATTTTTGTTTTCTCAGAAAGCCTGAAAAAATCTTTGAGTATATTTTCAGAAAAAGAAGCTACTTTTATTTCTTCAAATCCTATAAACACATCGACATCTGAGTAATGTGTAAAATCGTTTCGTGCTCTAGATCCAAAGACTATTGCGGCTTTTACTTTTTTGTCTTTAACACTATCTAATTCTAATATTTTAGTGAAAAGCGGTTCGTTAAAGTTTTTTTCTTTCTCAAAAATTTTTCGAATATCGGTTAGCAAGTAAAATTTTTGGTTCAAAGTGACAAGTTTGTTTTTGCCGTGAAATTCAATTAATA
>CAYIJY010000044.1:0-7362 GCA_964363785.1 uncultured archaeon | reverse complement strand
AAAGGCCTATTCAATCACAATTCTTACTGTGCAATAGCACATACACGCTGGGCAACTCATGGAAAAGTCAGCCAAGAAAACGCCCACCCAATTTTTTCCCAAAGCAAACAACTATGCATAATCCACAATGGAATCGTTGAGAACTTTGAAGAACTAAAAAAAAAACTAGAAAACAAAGGGTTTGTTTTTTCTACGCAAACAGACACAGAAGTCATTGCAAACCTAATTGAGTTTCACTTAAAAGAAAATTCCAAAGACCTAAAAGAAGCAGTAAGAAAAGCCCTGCTTGAAATACAAGGAAACTATGCAGTGATTGTCATGCATAAAGACTTTTTTGAATTAATCTGCGCAAAAAACTCTTCACCACTTGTACTTGGAATTGGAAACAACGAATTATTCATTGCCTCAGACGTTACAGCATTTTTACCATACACAAAAAAAGCAATTTATTTAGACGACAATGAATTGGCAGTCATTGGAAAAACACACAACATTTATAGTGTTGAGTCCGGAAAAGAAATTAAAAAAAATGTAAACGAAGTCAATTGGACAGTTGAACAGGCACAAAAAGGAAACTTTGAACACTTTATGCTAAAAGAAATTTCAGAACAGCCAACAACAATCAAAAATGCTTTTTCACAGCCAAAGGAAAACTTTGAAAAAGTAGCAAACATAATCAAACAAGCAAAAGGCGTATTCTTTATTGGCTGCGGCAGTTCATTTCACGCCTGCCTTTGCGCTTCTTACTTTTTTAGTGACATAGCAAAAATGCACGTAAATCCCGTCCTGGCTTCAGAGTTCTCAAACTACCATAGTTTTTTGACAAAAGACACTTTAGTCATTGCAGTCAGCCAAAGCGGAGAAACAGCAGATGTATTAGACGCAGTAAAGACTGCAAAAAAAGCAGGCTCAAAAATAGTTTCAATCGTAAATGTGCTTGGCTCAAGCCTTGCACGAATAAGTGACGAAGTAATTCTTATGAATGCAGGACCAGAAATCTGTGTGCTCTCAACAAAGACTTATACAAGCCAATTGAGTGTTTTATTGTTATTGTCATTTACAGTTTCAGGAAAAATGCAGGATGGATTAAAACTACTTGAGCAAACTGCAAAAGAAAGTGAAAATGTAATTCAATCAACAAAACAAAAAGCACAAAGTTTAGCAAAAAAGTTTTCTTTATCAAAAAGCCTTTTTGTAATTGGCCGTCAAGTAGCTTACCCAACTGCACTTGAAGCTGCACTCAAAATAAAAGAAGTCTCTTACATCCACGCAGAAGGCTTTGCAGGCGGAGAACTAAAACATGGTACAATGGCATTAATTGAAGAAAACACTCCAGTGATTGCTTTGTCAACTCAAACCACAAAAAGCATGGTGTTAAGCAACGCACAAGAAGTCAAAGCCCGCGGAGCATTTGTAATCGGAGTAGACTCAACTTCAAGCACGGTTTTTGATGAATACTTTGAAATTCCAAGCGTGTCTTACGCTGACCCAATTTTAATGATTTTGCCAATCCAGTTATTGGCATATTACCTTGCAGTTGAAAAAAAACTTGATCCAGACAAGCCACGCTCACTTGCAAAATCAGTTACGGTGAAATGAAAAATGCCTGAAAAACTTTTTGGAACAGACGGAATACGCGGAACAGCAAACGAAGGACACCTGACTCCTGAAATAATTGTAAGAATTGGAAAAGCAATCGCACAACACTTTAAAGAACAAAATAATGGCTTTAAAAAAATCGTGATTGGAAAAGACACTAGGCTCTCTGGGTACATGCTTGAAAATGCATTAACTTCCGGAATAGTCTCTGCAGGAGTAGACGTTTTACTTGTAGGGCCACTGCCAACACCCGCAATAGCACACTTGACACGCTCACTAAACGCAGATGCAGGAATAGTACTAAGTGCATCACATAATCCGGCACAAGACAACGGAATAAAAATTTTTGATTCAAAAGGCCTAAAGCTTTCAGAAAAAGATGAAAAAAACATTGAGCAAATTTATTCTTCAAACACTTACTCAAAAAATACAAACGGAATAGGAAAAGCAACAAGAATAGATGACGCAAGAGGAAGATATATTGAATTTGTCAAGGCAAGCATTTCAAACGAATCACTTGAAGGATTATTCATAGTTGTAGACTGCGCAAACGGAGCAGCCTACAGCATGGCAGAAAATATTTTCTCTGAGCTAGGTGCAAAAGTAATCTGCGTAAACAACAAACCAAACGGACTAAACATTAACCTTGACTGTGGAGCAATGCACCCGCAAACAATTATGCGGCTAGTAAAAAAATCAGGCGCTGACGCAGGAATTGCATTTGACGGGGATGCAGATCGGGTTGTTTTTTGTGATGAAAAAGGACAATTAGTCCACGGAGACCAAGCAATCGGTTTATTTGCACTCGAACTAAAAAAAAGCGGCTCACTAAAAAACAATTCAATAGTAGCCACGCACTTAAGCAACAAAGGCCTGACTGAATTCCTAAAGACCCAAAACATAAACGTGATTACATGTGAAGTTGGTGACAAAAATGTTGTAGAAGCAATGAAAAAAAATAATATTTCTTTTGGCGCAGAACAATCAGGCCATATTGTTTTCTCAAACACCTCAACAACAGGGGATGGCTTGATTGCCGCACTTCAATTATTAAAAATCTTAAAATCTTCAACTAAAAAACTGTCAGAGTTAAAAAAAAGCGTAAAGCTTTACCCTCAAGAACAAGAAAGCATTAAAGTAAAGGAAAAAAAGCCTTTTGAGTCAATTAAAAGCGTGCAGCAAGAAATTCTCAAGGCACAAAACTTGCTGGCTGGCACTGGAAGAGTTCTTGTAAGGTATTCTGGCACAGAAAAAAAAGCAAGAGTAATGATTGAGGCACAGTCAAAAAAAATGGCCAAAGACCTGACTAGAAAAATTGCTTTGGCAATCAAAAAAGAAATCGGTGAAAAAGCATGACTGCATTTGAAAAAAAAATCAAAGAATTCTTAAGTGAAATTTCAGAAAAATCAAAAAACCCTAATGGATATGCTTTTTGGGAATCACTTGTAGCCGCAGAAAAACTCTTGCAAAAAATGCCTTCAAAAAAAAGCGGCAAAGTAGAGAAAGGCGTTGTAATCAAAGGCAAAGTTTTTCTGTCAAAAGGGGCAATCATAAAAAGTGGCGTTCGGATTGAAGGGAACTTGTTTGTCGGCGAAAACAGTGTAATTGGCCCTAATTCTTTTTTACGCGGCTTTGTTATTTTGCAAAAAAATTGTTTTATTGGCACAAGTGAAGTAAAAAACTCTGTTTTTTTGGAAGACAGCCGTGCTCCGCACTTTAACTACATTGGAGACTCCATTCTTTGCGAGCATGTAAACTTGGGTGCCGGCACAAAAATAGCCAATTTACGCCATGACAACGAACACATTTTTGTCCAAATGAATGGGCAAAAAGTTGACTCCATGCAAAGAAAACTGGGCGCACTAATTGGCGCAAACACAAAAACCGGAATAAACTCTTCAATAAACTGCGGAACAATTGTTCCTGCAGGCACAAAAATTTTGCCAAACCAGTTTTACAAAAAATAAAATTACTCAAAGTTTAAAGAAGCGTCTATAAATAAATCGTGTCCTGTTTCACGTTTTACCTGAAGTGCTTTTTCTCCTGATGCAAGCAAGTAAATTGTTTTTGGAGAAGACAATCTTTGGAAAATAAGCGGAATGGATATTCCATAAAAAGAAAAGGCCCTTTCATACCTTTGTGCAGCTTCCAAAGAAAGTGCCGGCACAAATATTTTTAGTGCGCGTGAAGCGTCATTCGTAAAAACAAGTTCATTTCTTTTGTTAACATAAAAATACTTATGATTTTTTCTTACTTTAGAAACAGTTTCGTTTTGTGTTTCCCTAATCCAATTATGCAAACTTGCAATCCTCCTTAAAGTCCGATTTAATTTGTGGGCCTCTGGCAAATAAATTCCACGCCCTTTTAATGCAGGGAATTTTATGGCCACAATGTTCTCACCTAAATTAGAAAAAATTGTTTGCCCTGAAATTCTTCCTTTTTTGTTTTGCCTGTATTTTTTTTCTCTGCGAACCTGATCAATAAAGTCATCCACACCACTTTCATATATCTCCAAATTTTGCAGTGAAATCGCCAAATCACCTTTAGGCTTATGAATATCATAAAGAACTTTTTTAGATGATCTTACCAAAAAATTTCTTGCCTTTTTTCTTAATCCTCTTACAGCTTTTTCTTGTGGGAATAAATAGTTTGCTGTTTTTCTTAGAAAAGCCGCGCTTTTAATATGAAGAGCTCTTGATTTGGTTCTGCGTCTTACAGGCATTAATCATCATCTTAAAAACTCAAGAAATAAGTTTTCCAGTAACCGCATCAAGCCTAATTATCCTTTGCTTGCCATTTGCAGAAAGCACGGCACTCCACACTGGATGATACACTTGTGTAACTCTCTTTACAACAACGTTTTTCCAGAGTTTTCCAAGCGTCTTTACAACTTCACTTTTAGAAAAATTTTCTCGTTCAACTTCCATTGCTTCAGTCTTTGAAAAAGGCAGTTCACCAACCGAACCAAGTAACGCATTTGTCTCTGTTGGAGGCAAGTCAAGCGACTCCCTTAACACGTAAAAATTTTTGTCCTTTTCAGTGATTCTTGCAATCAAGTTTTTTTCAGCCAATTTTTTTAACGCCCTATGCACTGTGCCTGCTTCAATTTGCGTCAAAGCAGCAATCTCTTCAATTGAATATCTTTTTTTGTTGATTATTTTCATTACTTCAAGTGCTTCGTCACTTAATTCAAAAAAGTATTTCAGGCCGCTTGACTTTACAAAAGAACCATCAGAAAAATGCAGGAATTCACCGCTTGCTGAATCAATGTAACAATTTCTTGAAATAAATTCTTTTCCAGCACGGGTAATTACATCATACTCAACTTTCCAAATGCCGTGATTTTTTAGTTTTAATGACTCAATTTTTTCTTCCTCGCCCAAAAACCCAAGCATTTTTTTCTTTCGATGCCCATCAAAAAGCCTGACTGCAGATTTTTCACTCACACGAAGCGGAAGAGTAATCAATTCAGTCTCTTCAAGCGCAACATCTTCATTGTCTTCATCTTTCACTTTAATTTCTTTTTTGATTTGCCTAGTCTTTAATTCTTTTTGAAGTGCAACAGGCTCATCATCCAAACTTAATTTATCAATCTCTTCATCTTTGTCTTCTGTTTCTTCTTCGCCCTCTTCATCTTCCTCATCAAGTTCTTTTGCCTCAACTTCTTTTGCCCTTGCCTTGATTTTTTGGCTTGAAATCACAAAACCTTTTTTCTCCAGTCCAGCAAAAACATCCTCAGGCACAACATCAGTTCCATACTTTGCATTAAGCGTCTCAAGCAACTGCCTGACTTTATCCTTGTCAATCTCACCAGTTTCCTTAAGGTTCTTTTCAATTAACTCCATCATCATGCCAGACACTTGGTGCTTTGTAACAGTTTTTGGTGAACCAGTTGACTCAGTGTCACGGCCTTCGTGCTGAGAAAACCTTGGCCTAACCCTCATGACAAACGCACGGCTGGTTTCTTCCTGCCTGTCACCAGTCAAGGCAACACCAACTGGCAAAGTCTTTACAAAAGTAGATTTCTTGTACTTTCCCGGGATAATAGTAGGAGTTCTTTTGTAAACTGCTTTTACATCATCATCAAAAACAAGTTTGTGAATCAAAATCACGTCAAGCTGACTCAAAACCTTAGAGTCAATTGCAGAAGGCTGCTGAGTTGCAAACACCAAAGAACAACCAGGGCGCCTTCCCTGTTTAACGTACTCTGTGATTGCTTTGCTTGCAGGAGTCTTTACATTACCACTTGGAATAAGTGTGTGCGCTTCATCAACAACAAGCCAAGTTGGAGGCACTTCAAGCTCAAGCATATCTTCAACATTAAGTGACTTGAATTTTTGTGCAGCTTCTTTTCTTGTTGACAATTTCCTTGCAGCTAAAAGTCTTCTTGCAATAATTCCAACAACAAGTGCAGTTACAGTGTCATCCAAAAAACTCGTGTCAAGAATAGTTAATTGATTTGCCCTTGATAATTCACTTAGTGGTGTTCCTTTGTCATCAAAAATACCCCAAGCTTTTGCAGCTTCAAACCTGCTTACAAGCGCTCTGACAGAATCAGCCTTAAATCCTTTTTCGCGGGAATTAATTTCATCATCCTTTTCAAGGCAATGAATAATGTCATCAATTGAGTATTCTCTGCCCTTTGCAGGAATTTTTTTTTGTGTTTCAATTTCTCTAAAACCGCCCTCTACTTTTTTCAAGATTTTTTCAAGCAAAAGCCCAGTTACACTAAAACGATCAATTCCAAAAGTCAAAGCCCAGTCTTCACTTTCAAGCAAAGATGGCTGCAAGGAAAACCCTGCATCAAAAGTTGATTCAGGCACGTGCGGAATCATTCCGCGCGGAATAAAAACTTTTAAGTTCTCAAGTCCAGCCGGCTTTAAACCCCATTCAGTCAAGCGCTCAATTTCTTTTTCTTCCTTGTTTGGAAAACGCATACTCCAAAAAACACCAATAGGGTCAACAATAATTGCACCCAAATTTTTGTTTTTTAATGCAAGTTCTTCAGCAATCACACCAAGGAAGTAGCTGTTGTGCACTATAATGTCATTAGCAACAAAGTTATGGTAAACTGGAACACTGATATCAAAAACTTCTATATCGCCTATAATTTCAGTTGTTTCAATTATTTCGTCCCAAAAAACATCTGACTGTGCAAGCAATTCAACTCCCTTGTTTTGTTCTACCTGAGCTAGTTTCAAAAGTTTTTCTCGTGATGGAGCATACTTTACTGTGTTATGAAGTGATTTTGGACTAGAATAACCAATGGCTCTGCCTAGTTTTGTCCAACTCTCAACTTTAAATTGATTCCAAACTTCTTTTGGTACGGTGTCAGTATTTGGGTTTCTTTTAAGTCCACTCATTTCCAAAAAAGCAATTTCTTGTTTTTTTTCTTTTGCTCCAAAAAATCCAATCTCTGAAATAAACTTTAATACGTTTTCCCCATAAATTACAATTTCAAAACCTTTGAAAGTTTTTCCATTTTTTTTAATTAGTTTATTTCTAAGTTTTGATAAAACACCAAATCTAAGCAAAAGATTTTGAACTTGAAATATAAGCTGTTTTGAAGAAGAAGCATATCCTGTACTCCAGTTTTTTCCTTTATTTATCCTATGAATTGTTCCATCACAACTAAACAATCTATTCAAAAACAATGAAAGCTGTTCTTTGTTTAATTGTAAAAACTCTCTTGGAATAAATTTTTCTGTTGAAAGTTTTCCGTAAAGCCCAAAAGACTGGATCCATTTTGCCAAACTATTTTTT
>CAYIJY010000043.1:0-7372 GCA_964363785.1 uncultured archaeon | reverse complement strand
ATAGAAAAGGCATTATTGTAAACTCTCCAATCAGTTGGAGGGTGGTAATTTGGGTCAGAAAGTTGGTTGTTGCATTCTTCAACTACTATTGCCGTGCTGCTGCTGTTATTTTGAGTATAGCGGGTGCCATCAAATACATTATTGCTCATTAATAGGCCTTGGACTTTTCCATGAAGCACCATCCTAATTGTTGAGTTTAATCTTGCTGATGTGTCTGAGGAAAAAATATTGCCGGTCATTCTGCTGTACCTGTGCCATTCTTCCGGATTGTTGCAGTCTGTTTGCTGGAAGCCAGCCATATTAGTTTGGGTGTATTTACATGCTGACAAATAATTGTCAACAAATATTTCATCTTCCCCTGGAAAATCACCCGCTGTGCCTACATTCATTCCATTTCGCATAGAAATAATTCCGCCACCACGAGGCCCTATTGTTGCGGTACCTGACTCGTATTCGTGGCCGCATCCAATTACTTCTGCTGCAACACCCATTGGGTCTGCACCTGGATTTAACAACCCCCAATCATTGTGCGCAATGTAGCCTTTTTGCATCCATTTAATTCTTGCATCAAAGCTGCTGCCAGACACTCCATTTGTAGTAATAGTACCGGCTAAATCATTTCCACTTATTGATCCTGCCATTGCAAAAAATTTTGCTGTAATGTAAATATTGGCTAAGCCTGAGGTGTTTGCTTGAGCACCTGGACCATATTGCGCAGTACTGTCAATAAAAGCTATTTCATGATGGACATCATCAGCCTCTAGGTTACAAGCAGGAGCGTTATTACAGTGCATGTACAAAGCAACATCAAAGCGTGAAATATCTACGCGCAACCAAAGCGCCCGGTTAATTACAGTTGTATTGCTTGCGTTAAAAGCTGTCCCGGATGGAGAATTTACTACATCTACTTTTCCGCGCACGTCAAGATCAACAAATTGAAAGTCAGAAGTATTGTCAGCAAAACCAATGAAACTATTTTGGGAACCAGCGGCGGCGTCTTGCCAGATTGGTTTTGGGCCTGTTCCATATGCTCCAAAGTATTTTAAGCCAACAGGAATTGTAATTCCACTTGAAGAACTATATGTTTCTCCGCGTGCAAATAAGCAGCGTTTTGAACCTGAACAATCACTCAAAATAGCATCGGATAATGGGTTTGCGCCTGTTGCCTGCAAAACTGCGGCACCAGCTGGACACCCAGGCGTGACTCCAGGTGTGGGAACTGTAGTTGTGTAAACACACACTGTGTTAGTGCCTGACCATTGTGAGTCAGGACTTGTGACTGTAATTTGAGTTGATGCAGTTGCGCCGCCAACGTTTAACGTTGCAGTGTATGTTCCTGCCTGTTCATAAACATGAAAGCCAACAACACCTGTGTCACGGTCACTGTTTTTTGATTGAGGGATTCCATTTCTAGCCAACGCTCCTTTTGTCCAGTTACCTGAAGAAAGGTCACCATAAGTGTACTGATAATCTAAATTTAATCTAGTGTCAGCTGTGTTTAGTTGGCTGTGTGTTGTGCCAGAAGAGTCAAACCAGACTGCGCAAGGGGCAACACATGTAGTCCTTGTTGGAACAATGCTTGCTGTAATGTTTCCACTTTGCGTGGAAGTGCACACACTAGGCTGACCGACGCAAGAAAAGCCGCTTTCTGTTTGGCAACTTGAACTGCAGCCATCACCGCTTTGTGCATCAGAATCATCACAGGTTTCGCCTGACTCTATTAACCCATTGCCGCATACACTTGTGACAATGTTTGAAACCGTAACTGAAATACTTGATGAGGTTGCTGTGTTTCCTGCAGCGTCGCGTGCAACTGCAGTCAATACATGTGAGCCGTTTGTTGCTGTTGTTGTGTTCCAACTTATTGAATAAGGACCTGTTAAATCTTCAGTGCCAATGTTTACATTGTCAAGTTTAAACTGCACGCCAACAACTCCAACGTTGTCTGATGCTGTTGCAGTTACGTTTACACTTGAGGTTACTGTTGAATTGTTTGCAGGCGCAGTAATACTAACTGTTGGGTTTTGTGTGTCTACTTGTGGTGCTGATTGCCAGTCTAAGCGCATGTTTTGAAAATTGTCAGTTGAAGAAAAATTAACTCTATACTTAAGTGATGAGCCTGGAAGACATGCGCCTGAGTTAAGTGTTTGCCCGTTGTTTATTGTGCACCATGTTGAGCCGTTGTTTGTGCTAAATGAGACTGTGCTTGCACCTGCACTTGATTCTGCCCATGTTGCAGTTAATTGATCAAGTGAACCTGAATTGATTGCAATTGATTCGAATGAACCGCTTGTGCTTCCTCCGCCTCCGCTTGCCTGTGACAATTGCTGTATTTCGCCTGAACTTAAAACTCGGTTCCAGATTGCTACTTCGTCAATTAAACCGTTAAAGTTTAGTTCACTTGAATTTCTTCTTGCTCCAATAAAGTTTTGCGCACTGAGTGTTCCGAAAAATGGTGTTTGATTAGCATCTGTGTTACATTCTACGCCATTTAAATAAGCACGTGCAGTTGAACCATCATTTGTGTAAGCAACATGCGCCCAAGTGTTTTCGGGGATATCAAATGCAGACCCATTGCAGATAATTACAACTCCAAAGTCAGTGTCAACGCGCAAGTCAGCCAAGTTATCTAATTCTAAACGAACCATTTCATCAGTATCGCCAGAAGTTGCACCATGGAAAATTTCGTAGCGTTGTGCTGGAACTCCAATTCTTCTAATCCAGGCTGATACTGTAATTGAAGTAAAATTAAAACCACTTAATGCAGGCAGAGTAATTGCATCGCCTGTTCCATCAAAAGAGCATGCGTTTCC
This sequence comes from uncultured archaeon, assembly GCA_964363785.1. Lineage (GTDB taxonomy): Archaea > Iainarchaeota > Iainarchaeia > Iainarchaeales > GW2011-AR10 > JACQJF01. The sequence continues at coordinate 4,559 of CAYIJY010000043.1, read as the reverse complement.
TAGTTGTCCGCTTGCACTGCATGTAGTTTCGCCTGTGAGTGTTCCATTGAAATTGTTGCCTGAACTGTCTGTGCCTCCGCCATTTAAGTGCCAAAGCCCAACCAAGCCACTGCCAATTGATGAGCTTGGATTTATTTCACCTGCACTTGATTGATTTGGACTTACACTGCCGCCAGAGATTGTAACATTATTTTGGGTTGAGATTCCTGTTGAGTCATCAAAATTGTCTTCAAAAGAACTTGAAGTCTGGATGTAAGCAAGTCCAGTGATTGAACTACTAGGTTGGTCAAAATTATTTAGTACAAAAACGCTTCCAAAATAAAACAAGAGCACTAAGGCAAGAGGGATAGCATAATCCATTAACCTTGATTTTTCCATGCATAAAAATTGAATAAACTTATATATAAAAGAGCAAAGGGCGTCTTTAAGTGTTCAAGCCAAGCTTTAAATATGTTTGATAGCTATATTATGAAGGGTTGTGTTTGAGTAAAAAACCCAGTGGCAAAAAAAGTTTTTTGACAGATATTGTATCCATTTCTGATTTTTCTCGCCATGACATTGAACTTGTTTTAAAGCGCGCTTACGAACTTGAAAAAATGCCGCGACAAAAAAAACTTGGCATTCTTAAGGGCAAAAATGTTGCTACGCTTTTTTTTGAGCCAAGCACACGAACACGCTTAAGCTTTGAAAGTGCAGCACACAATCTTGGTGCTTCAGTTATTTCTGTACCTATTGATGATGCTTCTTCAGTAAAAAAAGGAGAAAGTGTCTCAGACACTGTGAGAGTTGTGGAAAGTTATGCTGACATTATTGTAATGAGGCATTACATTGAGGGGGCTGCAAGAAGAGCAGCTCAGGTCACAAAAAAACCAATTATTAATGCTGGTGATGGAAGCAACCAGCATCCAACGCAGACTTTACTTGACCTTTACACAATCAAAAAAGAATTCGGCAAAATTGATGGCCTTAAAATCGGGCTTATGGGTGACTTAAAGTACGGGAGAACAGTCCACTCACTTGCAAAAGCATTAAGTTTGTTTGACAATGTGACTGTTTATTGTGTTGCACCAGAAAGTCTTAGAATGCCAAAAGCACTAATTGAAGAAATCACTGACAAAGTAAAAGTTCATCAAACCAGTTCTGTTGAAGAATTTTTGCAGGACATGGATGTCTTGTATGCAACAAGAATACAAAAGGAAAGATTTCCTGACTCACTTGAATATGAAAGGATAAAGAATGTTTACATTCTTGACAAAAAAATACTTGAAAAAACAAAAAAGAATTTTCGCATAATGCATCCTTTGCCGCGCGTCAACGAAATTTCAACTGAATTGGATGAAACGAATGCTGCACTTTACTTTAAACAGGCTGCAAACGGAGTGCCTGTGCGCGAAGCAATACTTGAAATGCTTTCAAAGGTGAAGAAATGAGCGAAGTAAAAAAAATTACCCTAAACCCGCTTTCCGAAGGAACTGCAATTGACCACTTGAATCCTGGCACTGCAGTAAGAGTGCTTGAAGTTCTTGGAATTGAAGGATTCAGGATAAGTGCAGGCATGAATGTTGAAAGCCACAAAATGGGCAAAAAGGATTTGATTTTTATTGATGGAAAAAAATTATCCGAAGCTGAAATAAACAAGATTGCAATTGTTGGCCGCGGAGCAACAATTAACATAATTGAAGCTTCAAAAGTAGTGAAAAAAGTAAAAATTACTATTCCTTCACAGGTAAGCGGAATAATTAAGTGCATTAACCCAATGTGCGTTACAAACAAGGAAAATGTTGCAACAAATTTTTCGATAAAGCCGCATCATTTGACGGCTAAATGCTTTTACTGCGAAACCACAATGAACGAAAGAGAAATAGTTAATTCAATAGTTTAAGTTTTTGCAGAAAAAATAAGTTGGTGAACTAAATGACGGAAATTTCATGCACAATAGACAATGTTAGGCTTGATTCCTGTATTTTTAATGCAGCCGGCGTAAAGGATGAAAGTTTTGAGGAACTAAAAATTATTGCTGGTTCTAAAAGCTCTGCTGTAATGATGAAGTCATGCACTCTTGAAGAGCGTGATGGGAATCCTGTTCCGCGTTATTCTGACACCACGCTTGGTTCAATTAATTCAATGGGTTTGCCAAATCTTGGTTATAAAAAATATGCTGAGTTTGCAGTTGAATTGAAAAAAAAGTGGCCAAAAAAGCCTGTCATTGCAAGCATTGCCGGCCTGAAGTTTGAAGACAATATTACAATGGTGAATTATTTTAATGAAATTAAAGAGATTGACTTGATTGAATTTAATCCGGGTTCACCAAACACAATTGGAAGGCCGATTGCGGGTTATGATTTTGAGTATGTTGACAAAATGCTTGGCGAGATAAAGGATTTATGCAAAAAGCCCCTTGGGATTAAGCTGCCGCCGTATTTTGATTTTGTGCAGTTTGAACAGATTGCAAAAATATTGAACAAGCACAAGCCAACTTATGTTGCGACAATAAACTCTATTGGGAATGCATTGATAATTGATTATAAAAAAGAACAGACGCTTATTAAGCCAAAGAATGGTTTTGGTGGATTGGGTGGAGAGTACATTAAGCCAACTGCCTTGGCCAATGTCAGAAAACTTTACGAACTGCTTGACAAGGACATTGCAATTATTGGTGTTGGAGGGGTAAAAAGCGGAATTGATGTGTTTGAGTATGTGCTTTGCGGTGCAACAGCTGTTCAGGTTGGAACTGCGTTTATGAAGGAAGGCCCAAAGTGCTTTGCAAGAATTGAAAAAGAACTCCATGCACTGATGAAGAAAAAAAAATATGATTCACTTAGTGAGTTTCGCGGAAAATTAAAAGTAATTGAAAGGTAGACTAAATGACTGAACTGGTTCTAGAAAAATGCCAAATTCTACATAATGGGGCTTTGGCTGAAGTCTACATTGGAATAAAAAATGGCTTTATTGAAAAAATTTCCAAGCAAAAATTAACTGCAGATAAAACAATTGACTGCACAGGAAAAACAGCCTTTCCTGGGTTAATTGATTCTCATGTGCATTTTAGGACTCCTGGTGAAACCGAAAAAGAAGACTGGATTCATGCAGGAAAATCTGCTTTGGCCGGCGGTGTGACAACTGCACTTGACATGCCAAATAACAATCCGCCAACTACAACTGTTAGCGCGCTTATTGAAAAAAGAAAACTGGTTGAAAAAAGCTCTTTGATTGACTATGGTTTTCATTTTGGGGCAGTGCATGAAAATAACGGCGAATTAAAACAGGCTGTAAAGATTGCTTCAATTAAAATGTACACTGCACTTTCAACTGGAAATTTGTTGCTTGAAAACAAGGACAAAATTGAAAAAGTTTTTCGCACAGGGCACGAGAGAGGCCTTGTTGTATGTGTGCATGCGGAAAATAATGAAATAATTGAAAAAAATAAAAAAAAGTTTTCAAAATCCTCTGATCCATTGATTCATTCAAAAGTCAGGAATAATGAAAGTGAATCACTTGCAATTGAGCATTTGCTTGAAATTCAAAATAAGATTAAAAACAAACTTTATTTTTGCCATGTTTCTTCAAAAGAAAGTTTGAAGTTAATTGAAGAAGCAAAAGAGGAGGGCGTAAATGTGTTTTGTGAAGTAACGCCGCATCATCTTTTTTTTAATGACAAGAGCCTTGAAAAATTGCGTAACTTTGGAAAAGTAAATCCTTCAATTAAAAGTGAAAAAGACCGCCTTGCGCTTTGGCGTGGCATAAAAAGCGGCGTTGTGGATGTTGTTGCGTCAGATCATGCTCCGCACTTGATTAGTGAAAAAAAACAGCCTTATTGGAGTGCACCAAGCGGAATGCCCGGAGTGCAGACAATGCTTTTGGTTTTGCTTGACGCGGTCAAAAAGAAAAAAATTTCTTTGGAAGACATACACAGGTTATGCTGTGAGAATCCTGCAAAAATATTTGGAATTGAATCAAAGGGATCTATTAGGGACGGTTTTTTGGCTGACTTTGCGATTGTTGACTTGAATAAAAAAACCCGCTTTTCAAACAAAATGGTTTATTCAAAGTGCGGCTGGAGTGCATTTAATGGCGTGACTTTTGAAGGCAGGATAGAGAAAACTATTTTGGGTGGAAAACTTGCGTTTGACAATGGAAAGTTCTTTAAAGAAGTTTTAGGCAAAGAGGTTTTTTGAAATGGATAAAAATTTGCAGGCAGTTTCAAAAATTCTTTTTGAGTCAAAGTGCATTAAGTTTGGTGATTTTAGGCTCAAAAGCGGCATGAAGAGCCCTTTTTACATTGATTTGCGTTTGCTTGTGTCTTACCCAAAGTCAATGCAATTAGTGGCAAAAGTTCTTTCAAAGCAGGCAAAAAAAATAAAGTTTGACAGGATATTTGGTTTGCCTTACGCTGGAATCCCAATTGCAACAGTGTTGTCTCTTGAAATGAAAAAACCAATGATTTACATGAGAAAAGAAAAGAAAGAGTACGGAATGAAAAATGACATTGAAGGATTATTTGAGTCTGGTGAAAAAATTTTGATGATTGATGACTTGGCAACAACTGGAGAAAGCAAGCT
>CAYIJY010000042.1:2959-7544 GCA_964363785.1 uncultured archaeon | reverse complement strand
TTTAACAGCCAATTCCATTTGCTTTTTGCTAAGCAAAATGTTTTTTGTGCCAAGATGCTGCACGACCGAATTGGAATTCGCAATGCCCCAGTCAAGAGCCTCTTTTGTGCTTTTTTCTTTTGCAAGCGCACCAACAAAACCTGCATTGAAGGCGTCACCCGCTCCGCTTGTGTCAACAACCTTTATCTTAAATGGTTTTTTTGAATAAACTTTTTTTCCGTTATATACAAAAACACGCTTTTCGCCATCCGTAATCACAACCACTTGTGCAAATTCATAAAGTGCGTTCAAATTTTTTTTTGTATCTGAAAAGCCAGTTAATTTTTGAGCCTCCCGTGCATTCAGCAAAAGCACGCTTGGCTTTACTGGAAGTTTTTGCAGCCATTTTAAACCCAATGCAATTTCTTTGTTGCCCGGATTAAATCCAATGAGTGCGCCAGTTTTTTTTGCACGCAAAAAAATTTTTGAAAGAAGCTCCCCTTTTCCATGCAGACTTGAAACAAAAAACCAGTCCGCATTCATTTTGCCCCAATTAATTTTTTTTGAGTGATCAAGCAAAGCAGTGGCACCCGCGTAATTCAGGATGACGCGGTCGCGGCCAAAGCCAGTCAAAATCACTGAATAAGAAGTGCTGGCATTCCTGTCAACAAACAAACCCGAGCAGTCAACTTTTTCTTTCGCAGCCTCTTTGCGTATTTCAAGTCCGCCCTCATCTTTTCCAACAACCGAAACAATTCCTGCATGCAAGCCAAGCCGAGAAAAACCAACTGCCGTATTTGTTGCGCCGCCGCCAGTGTAAAAACCCATTTTTTTTATTTCAACCTTAGAGCCCGGGGTAAACTCAAGTTTTTTCCCAAAATACTTGTCATCAACAAGCACAAAAACATCCCTTGTGCTGCTTCCAAAACTAATCACATCAAGCTTATCCACAAAAAAAACCTTTTTTTTTCTAAACAAAAAACTTTATATAAAAGAAGTATTTATTACTAACAGGGCGATTTTTACTAAATCCCACTCTTTTAAAGGTGCCTAAAAAATGAAACTAAAGCAAATCGCATTTTCAGTTTTTTTCATTTTATTTTCAGTTTCCTGCCTTGCAGCAAATGACCCAATTGACCTAAGGTATGGCACAATAAATGCACCAACAGCCATTGGCTCCAACCAAGACCTAGTTATTTCAGGAAGAATTGTAAACTCCAGTGCTTCAGGCCCAATAGTAGTGCTAAATGACCTTTTAACCGTAAACTTGGCAAGTAAATATTATCACAAGCCAAGCCTTGAGGCATTTTTTGCAACCGATCCAAGCGGCATAGACCTTGTTTACGCTGAAAATCCATTTGCTCTTTCAGAATCATTTGATGACAATAATGGCCCAATAATCTCCGATAGAGGTGATGATGACGAAATAGTGGTAGATATAGATAATGATAACATTTTGGATGATGACAGTGATGATGTCCAGCCAGAGCAAGAACCGCTAATCACTACATATGAAAGTTTTAGAATAGGCTTATTCATTGACAACATAATGGCTGGTACTTTGGATTCAAACCTAGCGGCAGTCCAAAATACTCCTGCAGGCACAGATAATTTTTCATTTACCCTTCCTGCAGGTTTGTTAGTTGGTGACCATCTAATCAGGGTTCGCTTGGATTATGCAAACGCAATTCCAGAAACCTCTGAAATCAATAATGACTTTATTTACACTCTTTCTATTGTAGAACCCAACCAAGTTTATGCATTTGACAGGTATGTAAGGGAAGAGCCGATTTTGGTTTCTTTTTGGGTTCCAAAAGCCCATTCTGCCGAAGTTGACCAAGCGTCAATTGTTTTTGAAACAACAAGCCCCCTTGACTCAGATTATAATCTGGACCCAGCAAGGCTAACAAGAATCACTACGTTATCCCCAACACATGACTTGGTGATATTCAAGTTTAACCAGCCACAAAACCTGCTTGGAGCAGCAACAACATACAACATTTCAGTTGATTTTGGCAACATAGACAGCTCACTGATTTTCACGCCGCAGACAAACATTGTAGTTGTGGACAAGACAATACCTAACATTTATTTTGAATTAAAAGACCTTGCAGAAGCATACGTGCCTGCACAGCGCTTCCAAAAAAGATTTTATGGCGAGCGATTTGACTTGCTTGCAAACCTGTTTTGGAGCCAAATAGAGTATGAGGCGGAAAACACATGAAAACAAAAATACTTTTTTTAGCATTAATTATGCTGAGTGCAAGTGCTTACGCAAGCCACCACTCAATTTTGGAATTATCCTTTACCGAAGACGACAAGATTTATGTGTCAAAGGTTTTTGATGATGACAAAAGCATTGAACAATTAGAATTATTCATTGTCACGCAGACAGTCCAACAAGTGCAAGTCACAAGTTATGTGCTGCAGAACATAGTTGAAGGCCAAGTGCTTTTGCTTGAAAGCCCTCAAACAATAATCAATCCCCCTGCGCCCGGAACATACGTTGAAGCACAACCAATAAGTGCATCAGAACTGGACCCAAAGACAATAGTTTACAATTTTTTTGACTCAGACGGCACAATCACAAACCAAAAATATTTCATACACCTGCTTGATTATGGGTTGAGGCTAAGCCAAAAAGCAAATGTTTATGACATCCCCCATCCAGTGGCCTCAAAGTTCCTTTCAGCAAGAAAAGACGAGGAAACAAAAGAATATTACATTGACGTCTACATCCAAGCCCCAACCGCAGACAGCGTGGACTTTTTTTACAGTTACCCCGAAAACACTGTCAACGAAGAACAAAGACTCCCTTTAATGGAAACTGAATCTGGAGTTTTTACAGGCTCACTTGGCCCATTTGACAGCCAAATAACGCTAAGCTCAAGAATACGGGCAATAGTAAACAGCTTTGCTTATGATTATTTTTTTGAAGAGCAGGTTTTTTACATTGTCACAAAAGGCCCTGATGGCGTATGCAAGGCAGCCTTGACTGCAACCAAGACAAAAGACAATACCCAAAGCGCATTTTTTTCATCGCCTTTGGGCGGAATTATTGACGCACCCCCAACAGGCGCAACTGACTTATCTTCAATCAAAATAGTGGAAGACACTTCATTCACAGGAGCCGCAAATGAAAAAGGCTATACAGTCCTAAATGTTTATGATGACCTTTTATGGAACCAGTCAGTGCCTTCAATTGAGACGGTTGACTTTGTGGTAGTTGACCAGTACGGCACTGCATTCTCACACACATTCTCCAATGTGGAAGCGGGTGAAACACTAAGCTTTGTCGTGCCAGAGGACTCAACAGTTTATTATAATTACTTTGACTCAGACGGCATAACACAAAACATAAACTTTTTTTTGCCAGTCCAAAAAGAGGACTATGTGTCACTCCCATTCTACACTATATCAGACCATGCCCCGCTCTTAAGCGAGGCAAGCATTGAAATAATCCCGCAGTCAGACTGCTTTTCATTCAAAATAAAAGTAAATGCAAAAACTAATTCACTTGAACAAAACGTTTACATAAAATACGGTTTTACTGACTCTGACGAGCCATTGTTTGTGCCTCTTCAAAAAAACCTGCAAGCCACAGCAGGGTTAAATGGCAAAAACCAAGGAGTGATTTTGCTTGAAGGCGAAAACGAGTACGATTTGGAGCTTGGACCATTTGAGTCAAGCAGCGGATTTTACGCTGACATTTATGCTGAAAACGAGCAGGGGCAAGTTGACAAGTTTTATGGCTTAAACCAGTGGACGAGCGTTGCACTTGAAAACGTAAGCCAGGAAGTGTGCGAAAACTTTGTTGATGATGACGAAGACGGGGAAGTTGATGAAGGCTGCACAATACTGCCCGAATTATTTTTCCTGACTTCAAACATAAATGATTTTTTTGTACAGGGCAATCCAATTGACTTTAGGACAGTAATAAAAAACCAGGGATTTGAAAACACGTCAAAAAGCTTTGACGTTGCAGTAATCCTGAATAATTATTTTGTTTCACTGCAAAAAATCGAGCTGCTTGCACCGGGCGAATCAAAGGGCCTCAATTTTAGCATACCAAACTCAAATGATTTTTCAGGAAGAAACGAATTAAAATTATTGATTGACCCGACAAATGACATTCTTGAAAGCAACAAGTCAAACAACCAGCTAAAAAAAACAATCACTATCGGAAGAAACCTGTTTAGGGTAATCCTTCCAAATGCTTCAAGCGTGCTTGGGGATTTAAGGGAAATACAGGCAATTGACAGGTTTTCTGAATCAGTACCAAACGCCAGAATACAAGTCAGTTACCCAAGCGGAAAAAAAACTATTTTAGAGACAACTGAAGATGGCGCAGCAAACTTCTTGCTTGATGAAACAGGCTCATACACATTAATGCTGTCAAAAGAAAACTTTGAAGCCCTAAATGAAACATTTAAGATATCAAGTTTAGTAATTCCACTAAAAACAAATTATGCCCTTGGCGAACAATTAAACCTTGAAGCAAAAACAGAAGACGGCCAAACAGTAAGCAACCTGAGGGCAACAATCACAACCCCATTAAACGAAACAATAACAGTGACCTCGCAAGAAAACTACAGGTTATCCATAC
>CAYIJY010000042.1:0-2949 GCA_964363785.1 uncultured archaeon | reverse complement strand
CCAGGAAATTACAATATTTCCGTCTTTAGGAACAGTGTGCTGGTTGCGCAATCACAATTCCTTGTAAGCGGATTATTTGAATCAATATTTTATGCCTCAAGCCTGCAGGACCTCTTGTTTGGACAAAGCCTTGTAAATGACCTTCCATTATTTTTATCAATGCTAATGTTTTCACTCATAGCAGCATGGCTGTTTTACTCAAAACAGCATTCATTCTTTCCATTCAGGCCGCAGACAACAAACCAAAAAATATTTGCAAGTTTTTTGAAAATCTTTATAGCAATAATTTTCTTCTTTGTCCCATTCCAGGTTAACCGCTTGTTTGGGTTTAACCTTGGATTACTTATAGCCCTTGCGGAAATAGGCCTAGTCTTTATGCTTGACTATAACGCCAAGGAAAAAAAGCACAAAAAAACCATAAAAATCTAACTTTTTCTTTGGCAGCCTTTAAAATATTTTTTGCAGCCTAACTTAATTATAAAAATACTTGATGGTGGTGGTTTCATTTGGCAAAAAAAACAAAAATCGCAATTAATGGATTCGGACGAATAGGCCGTCTTGCATTAAGATGTGCAATAAACAATGAAAACCTTGAAATTGCAGCAATAACTTTTTCCCACGGCGCAAAAAACGCAGCCCAATTATTTAAATACGATTCAGTTTACGGAAAATTTGACGGAACAATAATTGTTGAAGGAGAAAACCTTGTAGTCAACGGAAAAAAAATTCCAATCATTAACGAACGCGACCCAACAAAAATGCCATGGAAAACTTTAGGCATTCAAATTGTCCTTGAATGCACCGGTGAATTCAGGAAAAAAGAGCAAGTGCTTGCACACTTAAATTCAGGCGCAAAAAAAGTCATTATCTCTGCCCCAGCAAAAGGTGAAGTAGAAAGCTTTGTGATTGGAGTAAACGACAAAAACAATTACGCAGACGTAATCGACAACGCATCATGCACGACAAACTGCTTAATGCCAGTGCTAAATGTACTTCAAAAAGAATTCGGAATCAAAAGAGCATTCGTCACAACCATACATGCATACACAAACGACCAAAGGTTGCTTGATGGAAGCCATGATGACCCGCGCAGGGCAAGAGCAGCAGCACTAAACATTATACCAACATCAACAGGTGCAAAAGAAGCAGCACAAAAAATAATGCCAGAATTAACCGGAAAAGTAGACGGCATGGCAATAAGAGTTCCAGTGCCAAGCGGCTCTTTGGTTGACGTTGTTTGTGAACTCAACAAAAAAACCACTGCTGAAGAAATAAACAATTCAATGAAAAAAGCCTCACAGACTTACCTGAGTGGAATACTTGAGTACTCTGAAGAACCACTTGTAAGTTCAGACATAATTGGCAACAAGCACTCAAGTGTCTTTGACTCACTTTCAACAAAAGTCCTTGACGGAAACTTCATCAAAGTGCTTTCATGGTACGACAACGAAATGGCATACAGCCAAAGGCTAGTTGACTTAGCAGAAAAAGTAAGCGCAACTTTAAAGTAAAAAATCAGGATTTAAAATACTCCTCAAATACGCGCTCAAACTTTTTGGGGTTTTTCAAAAACTCCAGCTTTTCAATATGTTCAACCAACTCATACATTGGTTTTCCATTATTCAAACCAAGCTCAGGCACACTTTTTGATTTAAAAAACCTTAAAGAAAAATTCTCTAAATAATAAGCATTCTTAATCCACCCATTAGTTGTTTCATAAAAAGCCGCTCCGTGCTTTTCTTTTATTTCAGAATAATCTGACACAAAATTTCTTTCAACCCAATTAGCCAAAACAAGAGTCTCATTAAACGGATTAATAGTCACGTGGCCTAAATTAGGTCCAATCAAAACATGATCTCCCGCCCGCGCCTCAACAACAAAACACTCGTTTTTTCCCTGCAAAATAAAATGACCCATCCCAGAAATCACTTCATAAACTTCAGGAAAAGCAAGCTTTGAGGCATCAACCATTGGATGGCTATGGCCAAAAGTTTTCACAAACTCCTTTCCAATAACCGAAGCAGGAATAATTGTAATATCATAACGCAGATTATTTTCCTCTATTTTTTTACGGTCTTTTTCAAGACAAACATCACGATACATAAAATAAGCAGCAGATTTTGAGTCATTTGGTGCCTCAATAAGCACACTTTTAAGGTCTTCAAAATAACGTATACTTGGCTTTATTTCCTTTGTTTCCTTGCCAAAAACAAGATTGTCATCCTTTAAAGTCAAAGGCAAACCACACCAAAAAAGGCGTTTTTCTTCAAGGTGCATAAAAGCTCACTAATAAATATTCCTCTAACCCAATTTTAATGTGGTGGTGATTGGCTTATGGACTATAAGTCAGTTTTTGATGTAGGATCCCTTAAAGGAAAAACTATTTTACTTAGAGTCGACGTAAACAGCAATGTAGTCGAAGGCCGAGTAGTAGTAAGCTCACGACTTCGAGAGCACGCAAAAACAATTTACTCTTTATGCGATGACGGCGCAAAAGTCGTAGTCTTAAGTCACCAAGGAAGAAAAGGCGACCCAGATTATATTTCCTTAAAACGACACGCAGACTTCATACAAAAATTTGTAGACAGAAAAGTAACATTTGTCACATGGGAACAAGACTTCATAAAGAGCATAAAAAACATGAAAGACGGCGAAGTCATAGTCCTTGAAAACACACGCTTTTTAGACATAGAAACTGATGAAAAAAAAACACCACAAGAATTCTCAAAAGAATACCCAATCAAAGAACTATCCTCAGTCGCAGATTATTTTGTACAAGACGCACTAAGCATTTGCCACAGAAACAATGCAACAGTTGTCGGCTTTGTAAACGTACCAAGCTTAGCTGGACCAGTACTTGATAGAGAACTACAAGCACTAAGCAAACTCGCTAATCAAAATGATCCAAAACTCTTAGTCTTAGGCGGAGCAAAACCAGAAGACAGCATA
>CAYIJY010000041.1:0-7729 GCA_964363785.1 uncultured archaeon | reverse complement strand
AACTCTTCCTTACGACCCAGTAGTCTCGGCTTATTCTTCACTAAATAATCTTCCAATCTTAAACCTTTTAGGATACGGTTATGACCCATATGCAATCAACCAAAGCTACGAACAAGGTCTCTCAATTATCTCTATGGAACTTTCTTGTGAACAATTTAATCAGTCAATACAAGAAACCTCGACCAATTATTTCATTTCAATGTCTAGTTCAGCAAATGACTATTTGTCAAATTGTGGACTAAAAAAAATTGAAGGCACAGTCCCTGCATTATTTTCAACACAAATACCAATGCAGATAATTGAAAATGGAGAAATTTTAAACTTGACAAAAAATGAAATCACACTAAAAGTAAAACCACCCATGACTACACTTAAAATCAATAATTTTCCAAAATGGAAAGCAATTTCACAAAATGAAACCATTGCAATTGAAGGAGAAAAATGGATACAAATTCCAACCCAAGAAGAAAAAATAGTTACCTTAAAGATAGCTCCAAGTGGCATTGAACTGGCTTCACTTTTACTAAGCAGTGTCTTTACTTTAGGGTTTGTATTTTTTTCATTTAAAAAAGAATGAGGCTTTTGTACCACTTGTATTATTTATACTAAAAAAGAATGATTTGATGTAAAATGAGTACAGTTAAACGCATAGCAAAAAACTCGGCTTGGCAATTAATCTCAAATATATTTCAAAAAATATTTTCCTTAATCATTGTGTTTATTTTAGCAAAAAAATTCGGAGTAGACAACTTTGGATTATACTCCTTTGCATTTTCTTTTGTAGCTACATTTTCAATCATGGCTGACTTTGGAATAAATAATTTATTAGTCAGGGAAATGTCAAAACTCCAGTCAAATGGAAAAGAATTCCTTTCAAACGCCTTGGCAGTAAAAATCTTACTTACAATTGTATCTTTTTCAGGAATTTTATTTGCAGGGTTTTTATTTGGTTTAGATTCATTTAAAATGACTTTAATTGTACTTGCAGGAATTTCACTACTTTTAGACAGCATTGCAGGATTGTTTCGAGGCTTGTTTTATTCTTTTGAAATATTTAGATACGAAACTTACATTTCCTTTATTTACCGCTTAATTCTTTTGGTTTTAAGCCTTATAGTCTTTTTTACAGGACTTGGCCTTATAGAACTTTTATTTGTTGCAGTCCTTTCAAGTTTTGTGAATCTTTTACTTTCAATTTATTACGCATTTAAGCACACAATCACTCCATCATTAAGATTCAGCATTTTTGGAATGAAGTCTATATTGATTTCAGCAATGCCATTTTTTTTCATTGGCCTAATGATGAGCTTATTTGCAAACATGGATGTACTTTTACTTCAAAAATTCTGGAGCCAAACAGAAGTAGGAATATACAGTGCGGCAGTAAGGCTTGTAAGTGCACTTTCAGTTGTCTCAGTCATGTTCATGAATTCCGTTCACCCCGTAGCAACAAAGTTTTTTTCACAAAACAACGAATCAATCAACACAGTTGTAACAAAATCACTTTACTATCTTACAGTTTTTATTTTTCCAGTGGCAGTTGGAACAGCAATAATATCAAGTGACCTAGTCCTGTTTTTTTATGACAAGGACTTTTCAAGAACTGCATTGCCACTGACAATACTTGGATTTACACAAATATTCTCATTTGCAAACCACGTCTTTATCACAATGCTTTACTCTGTTCAAAAAGAAAAAGAAGCATTCAAACAAGTGTTTGTTTCAACAATCTTTAACTTATCCCTTAACCTGTTTTTCTTAATTCCAATGTACGCAGAAAACGGAGCAGCAGCAGCAACATTTTTGTCTGAAATACTTTCTTTCTTAATTGGATTTTACTTTATTTCAAAATACGTTACAAAACTAAAGTTTTTCTCAATTTACACAAAACCAACAATTGCCTCAATCTTAATGGGGATTTTTACATTCTACATTTACCCAATAGCAGGAGTCTTAATTTCAATAATCTTGGCAGTGCCAGTTTACTTATTGGCCTTGTTTTTAATCAAAGCATTTTCAAAAGAAGATATTTTCTTTTTCAAAAAATTCTTGGAAATATTTACTAACCGCTAATTTTTTCTCTCCAATAATCAAGAGAGTCTTTCAAAGTTTTTTCAAATGGAATTTCTGGTTTCCAACCTGTTTCTTTTTGGAATTTAGAACAATCACCCAAAAGCAATTCAACATCACTTGGTCTAAGTCTTGTCGGATCCGTCTTAATTTTTACTTGTTTTTTGCTTTTAGAAAAAGTCAAAAGCAAATCCATAACATCCTTCATTTTGTAAGCCTTTCCAGAACAAATATTGTAAACCTCTCCAGCCTTGCATTTTGTTGCAGCAAGATAATACGCTTTAACCATGTCCCTAACATCAGTAAAATCCCTAAAACTTTCAAGATTACCAACCTCAATCACAGGCTCCTTTAAACCAGCTTCAATTTCAGCCAATTGCTTTGCCCAATTGCTTGTAACATAATTCTCTCCCCTTCTTGGGCCCTCATGATTAAACGCCCTTGTTCTTACTATTTTCAATCCATAACTTTTATGGTATTGATAACCAAGCAAATCCATAGCAGCCTTACTTACACCATAAGGACTAAGTGGCCTAAGAGGGTTAGTTTCCTTAATAGGTGTCTCATTAGGTAAAACAAGCCCATACTCCTCACTACTTCCAGCAATCTGAACCAAAATCTCTTTACTGCTTTTTCTGATTGCCTCAAACAAATTCATTGAACCAATAATATTAGTCGAAAGAGTCTCAGAAGGTGATCTCCATGAAGCCGGCACATAGGCCTGCGCTGCCAAGTGAAAAACCAAGTCAGGTGAAACCTCTTTAAGTGTAGTCAAAATAGAGTGAGGATCAACAATATCACATTCAACGGTTTTAATTTTTGATTGAATTGACTTAATGTTTTCAAAGTTTGCAGTTCGCCCGTGAATTGTTCCAAAAACTTCTATGTCTTTGTGATTTGCAAGCAAGTACTCTGCCAAGTGAGAGCCAACAAAACCATTAATTCCAGTGATCAAAGCTTTAGTCATTTTTTCTTCCTTTTCATGAATCTTTAGGCAAAACAAATTATTTAAGCATTTGTATTCAATGGTTTAATTGGTTTACCTTTTTATCAAAACTCGTGTTTTTTATGCAAAAAGATTCACCTAGTACAAAGATCAAATCCATTGCAGTTTGTCGTGTTTGTGGTTCAAAAAAATTACACAAAGTACTTTCACTTGGAAAACACTATGTTTCAAACTTTGTTGACACAAAAAAAGAATCCGGCATAAAAGTTCCACTCGAACTAGTTTTATGCGGCCAATCTGAATGTTCACTTTTACAATTAAAACACACAACACCAGGACACTTACTTTACAGAAATTATTGGTACAAGTCAGGCACCAACCAAACAATGCGCGATGCACTTTTAGACATCACAAAAAATGCACAAAAAAAATCAGGCTTAAAATCAGGCGACCTAGTAATTGACATTGGATGCAACGACGGCACACTTTTACGCTCATACCAAATTCCGGGTTTAGACTTAATTGGTTTTGATCCTGCAGAAAACCTTTTACAGTTTTCAAGTGTTGGAACAAAAAAAATATTTAACGATTTTTTTAATGCAAAAGCATTCAAAAAAGAATTCCCAGACAAAAAAGCAAAAGTAATAACATCAATTGCAATGTTTTACGACCTTGATGACCCAAACGCATTTGTAAACGACATAGTGCAATGCCTTGACCAAAACGGTGTGTGGATTATACAAATGAGTTACTTGCCAATGATGCTTGAACAAAATGCATTTGATAATGTATGTCATGAACACTTGGAATATTACTCTTTAGTTTCACTTTCATTTCTTTTAAAAAAACACGGCTTGGAAATTTTTGACGTTGAATTAAATGACGTTAACGGAGGAAGCTTTCGAGTTTACGTAAAAAATAAAAATGCAACCAATTTACCAGTGTCAAAAGAAGCAACTCAAAGAATTTTAGAACTTCAAACTAAAGAAGAAAAAATGGGTCTTTTGACAAAAAAAACTTACGCTGCCTTTGCAAAACGAGTCAACTCACTAAAAAAACAAGCAGTAAACTTTATCTCAACACAGGCAAAGAAAGGCAAAAAAGTTTACATTTACGGAGCATCAACAAAAGGAAACACATTACTGCAGTTTTATGGGATTGACAACAAACTGATAAAGTTTGCAGCAGAAAGAAATTCAGACAAATTTGGAAAAAAAACAGTAGGCACATTCATTCCAATCATTTCAGAGGACCAAGCAAGAAAAGACAATCCAGATTATTTCCTTGTCCTTCCATGGCACTTTTTAAAAGAATTCATTTCACGCGAAGCAGATTACCTTAAAAGTGGTGGAAAATTCATTGTACCATTGCCTGAGTTTAGTGTTTTAGGAAAAGAAGCGCTAACTGATAATAAATGAAACCAAAAATCCTATTAATTTCAGATTTTGCTTTCCCAGTCACAGCAGGAACAGAGCGCCTTGTATTTGGAATAGCAGATTATTTTACAAACAAGCTTGGAATACAAACAGACATTTTATGCCCCGACTGGAACAACCGCGGATTATTTGAAGAGCAATCAAACGTAAAAATTTACCGATTCAAAACTCATCCAATCACTTCTTCAAAGCCTGTGAAAAGAATTATTGACTTTGTAAAAAAATCAGTAGAACTACAAAAATACGATATTTATCATGGGTTTTACACTGCTCCGTCACTAGTCTCAACAGTTTTAAGTGCAAAACTTCGCGGTGCAAAATCAGTCATAACAATTTTTGGAAGAGAACAAATCTCTGCACAATTAACAAACCCACTCAAAAAACAATTAGTCCTCTCAACACTCAACTCTGCAAATGCAGTCACAGCTTACACTTGGAACGTAAAAGATTATCTGAAACCACTTTTTCCAAAAAAAGAAATTCAGGTCACAACAGGTTTTGTTGAAAAAAAATTCTTTACACAACAAACACAAAACCAAAAAGAAAAAACAATTCTTTTTGTTGGAAGAATGACACAAGAAAAAGGAATTTTTATCTTGCTTGAAGCATTTGCCAACTTAATTAAACAAACCCAAGCAAAACTAGTCTTAATTGGACCGCCTTACCAAAAAGAACTTGTTGAAAAAAAAATACAGGAACTTTCACTTGAAAAAAACGTTTCTTTGTTAGGCTTTGTTTCTGACAAAGAACTAAATGACTGGTATAACAAAGCCTCAATTGTTGCTGTGCCTGCAATTTTTTCTGACAGCTTTGGATTAAGTTTAATGGAAGCAATTGCCTGCAAAAAACCAGTAGTAAGCACAGACAGCCTAGGCATACCTGGAATAACTGGAGAAGTCATTGTTCAAAAAAACGACCCAAAAAGTCTAGAAAAAGCTCTCTTTCGTCTTTTCACGGATGAAAAGTTTTACAAAGAGGCATGTCTTGCCTCAGAGCAAATGGCCTCTTATTTTGATAAAGATAACGCAATGAATGCTTATGTAGAAATCTATTCAAAAGTCTTGCAAACAAATTTAAATGCTTCAACTTGAAAACTATGTATAACTGTTGATTATGCCTTATGATAAAAAATATTTCGAAGAAATGGACTTAAAAAACTTTAACGACTCAAACAAACGCTTTTTTGCAAAAGTGGTTGAACACGACCTAGTTAAACCACTTGAAGATTGCCACAAAGTACTTGACTGTGGATGCGGCACCGGCAACAAAATGAACGTCTTTTTGGCAAACGGCAAAGACGTTGAAGGATTTGACTTTTCACCAGCAGCAATAAAATTTGTCAAGTCAAAAGGAATGAAAGGATTTGTTTCATCAATTTATGACATTGACGCAAAAAAAAATTCTTATGACGGTTGTTATGCTTGGTGTGTTCTTGAACACTTAGACAAACCAAAAAAAGCAGTCTCAGAAATGTTTAGAGTAATCAAGCCAGGCGGAAAAATAGCAGTCTCAACAGAAATTTATTCAAAAGACTTTTTTGAACGAGACAAAACCCACGTACAATATTACACTTTTGAATCAGCAAAAAAACTATTTGAAGAAGCAGGATTCATAAACGTAAAAATAAGAAAATCACATTACCCATTCAAAGGAGCAATTTACATGCCTCACTTTATTTCTTTACCAATCAGTTATTTTATTGGAAGCATTATTTCTTCAATCATAATAATTTACGCAGAAAAACCATCAAAATAAAACTTTCTTATAAACCTTAATTGTCTGCTCCGCGCATTTTTGCCAAGAAAAATTCTCAGCATTTTTTAACGCATTCATTGAAGCTTCCCTGTGCTTTTTTTTATCTTCAAGACACTTTAACACAGCTTCTGCAAAACCATTTTCACTTAATTCCTCTGCAAAAAAAGCATGCTTTCCAGTAATTTCCTTAATGCTTGAATTATCATTACACACTGACGGAGTACCGCATGCACTTGCCTCTAAAAGAGGCAAACCAAAACCTTCCTGCCTTGAACAAAACAACAAAACATCCGAAGCATTATAAAAATCAGAAAGCTGTATCTCCGAAACATTGGAAAAATAAAAAACTCTTTTTTCCAATTTTAAATCCTTAATTAGTTTTTCAGTTTTTTTTGTCTTCTCTCCAACACGAACAAAAATCGCATCAGGATGAGTCCTTAAAATAATGGAAAACGCCTTCAGTGCAATGTCAACGCCCTTTCTTGGTTCTTCGCTTCCGACATTCAAAATAATTTCATGTGCATTCTCGAAGCCTAAAACTTTTCTTGCCAATTGCTTATTCTTGCTTAAAAATATTCTTTTATCAAAACCAAGATAAGTCACAGTAACTTTATCTTCATTAATTCCGAGTTTTTGCACTAACTCATTTTTTGTGAATTGCGAGATAGCCAAAATGTGTTCAGATTTTTTTAAACCATCAATTGACTTTTTCAAAAAATGCCTAAGCACAGGATTAAAATCATTTTTTTGTGTAATTGGAATAATATCAAGACAGGTCACAACACATGGTTTTCTGTACACTGCCAATTGTGACAAAAACTGGTTAGTTGCATGATAAATTGAGTGAGTGCTTGGAATTTTTTTTGGAATAAAATAAGTATTTTTTATTGTACTATCCAAAAAAGGCAACTTAAAATCAAAACCAATTTCATTAACACCTTTATGATTGACACTTTTTCCAAAATAATGCATTTCAATTTGCGAGTCAATTTTTCTTAACTCCTGAAAAAGATTAAACGCATACTTTCCAGCGCCTGTGTGTGGAGAAAAATTATTTACAAGGCAAGCATTCATTTTTTCGCCTTTTTATCCTCTTTAATTACACGCAAAGTGAATTCAAGATGATCAACAATATTAAACAAATAATGCCTTAAAATTCTTCGAATTGGAATCCATCTCCCAATCGCAGAGTACTGAAACTTTACATGTTCAACCTTAAAGCGTGCCTTTGAATAATAACTGTAAGGATGATTGTCATCAAAATAATTAAATGTGTGCTCCGTGAAAGCATGCTTATGCGTAAAATCAGTGAAAAAATCTTTGCTCGTGTAATAAGGCACAATAAATTTTATTTCCGCATTAGGCTTACATATTCTGTGAATTTCTTCCATTAATCCAACAAAATTATCAATATGCTCAACACAATGAGTGCTAATTACTTTGTCAATTTCATTGTCCTTAAACGGGTAAGGAAATTTTTCCAAGTCATGTACAATGTCAACTCCCTGAATTTTTGCTTTAT
>CAYIJY010000040.1:0-8064 GCA_964363785.1 uncultured archaeon | reverse complement strand
ACAAACGGGAGCATTGTTGTTCCTTCAAGTTTTTGCGGGGTCGTTGGCATTACTCCAACTTATGGCCGAATAAGCCGCAGTGGTGTGATTGATTATGCAAACAGCCTTGACAAGATTGGTCCGATTGGAAAAACTGTTGAGGATGCTGCTTTGCTTTTGGAGGCTGCAAGCGGTCATGATGAAAAAGACTTTACGAGTTCAGCAAAAAAACCTGATTTGTATTCACAGTATGTCGGGGAGTCAATAAAGGGAAAAACTATTGGTGTTGTAAAAGAGTTTTCAGGCGAAGGCCTTGATAAGGGTGTTGAAAAGATTTTTTTTGAAAAAATTTCCCTGCTTGAAAAGGAAGGCGCAAAAATAAAGGAAGTTTCTTTGGAGTTAAATGCAGAGTACTCTATTCCAGTGTATTATCTTCTTTCAACTTCTGAGGTGTCAACCAATCTTGCAAAGTTTTGTGGAATGCGTTATGGTTTGCAAGATGATTTTAGTGGGGGTTTTGATGAGTATTTTTCTCGCATTCGAAGCACTGGCTTTGGAATGGAAGTCAAGCGAAGGTTAATTCTTGGGACATTTTGCCGTATGAGTGGATTTAGGGATGCTTATTATTTGAGGGCTGCAAAAGTCAGGGCAAAAATGTTAAGTGAATTCTTGAGTGTCTTTAAGAAGGTTGATTTGGTTGCAAATCCGACTGTTCCTTTTCCTGCAAGGCGTTTTTCAGAGATTTCAAAACTTACTCCTGTGCAGCATTATTACACTGACTTGTATACTGGTCCTGCTAACTTGGCTGGCTTGCCGCACATTACGGTTGATGCGGGTGCATCAAATGGTTTTCCTGTTGGATTAATGTTTACTGCTCCTCATTTTGAGGAAAAGGAATTGATTAAGGCTGCGTCTTTTGTGGAGGGCAATTAAAATGCTTGAAAAAGAATTGGTTGTTGCAGTCAAGGCAGCAAGGGCGGCTGGTAAAGTTTCGTTAAAGTATTTTGGAAAAAATTTTTACGTAAAAAAGAAAGGCAAAATTGATTTGGTTACTCAGGCTGACATTGAATGTGAAAAAAAAATTCGTGAAATCATAAGCAAGAGTTTTCCAAAGGATTCTTTTTTGCAGGAAGAATCAGGCCAGTCTGTTGGTTCAAGTAAACGAACTTGGGTTATTGATCCGATTGATGGGACAACTAATTTTGCGCACAGCATTCCTTGGTTTGCAACTTCCATTGCTTTGATGGAGGGTGAAAAAGTTTTGTTTGGTGTTTGTTTTAATCCGCTTTCTAAAGAATTGTACACTGCAAGGATTGGGCGCGGTGCTTTTTTGAATGGCAAAAAAATCAGTGTTTCAAAAAACAGGGATTTGATTGATTGTGTTTTGGCTACTGGATTTCCTTATGAGGGCGGAAGGCTTGCTGACTTGACAATTAAGAGTATGAGTAATTTGGTTGGCCATGCACAGGGTGTAAGGCGTTTTGGTTCTGCTGTGCTTGACTTGTGTTTTGTTGCAAGGGGTTCTTTTGATGGTTTTTTTGAGTACAAGCTGAATGCTTGGGATGTTGCTGCTGCCGGCTTGGTCGTGCATGAGGCTGGTGGAGTAATGACTGATTTTAGTGGAAAGCATGCGTCGCCGTATGCTGGTTCTTTTGTTGCTTCAAATTCTTTAGTGCATAATGATTTGCTTTTAAGGTTGGTGAAGCCATGACGCTTGATAAAAAAGTGATTATTGGCCTTGAAGTGCATGTGCAGTTAAACACTAAGTCAAAACTTTTTTGTGGTTGTGCAACTTCTTCAACCGAGCCTAATTCTTCTGTTTGTGAAGTTTGCCTTGGTTTTCCTGGAAGCAAGCCAATGTTGAATCGTCAGGCTGTTTTGATGGCTGTGCGTTGTGCAATGGCACTTAACTGTAAAATTAATCGTGAGTTCTTTTTTTCAAGAAAAACTTATTTTTATCCTGACTTGGCAAAAAATTATCAGATTACGCAGTACGAGGCACCAATTGGTGTTGATGGTAGTTTGATGATTTCTTCTAAAAAAGTTGAGCTTTCTCGTGTTCACTTGGAAGAGGATCCTGCTGCGCTTGTTCATGAGCAGGGCCTTGGCTCTAGCAATTATTCTTTGGTTGATTATAACCGAAGCGGTGTTCCACTGGTTGAGATTGTTACTTCGCCGTGCCTTTCAAGTCCAAGTGAAGCAAGGGAGTTTTTGAATGCACTTTCAATATTGCTTGATTACCTTGATGTTTTTGATTCTATGGATTCTGTTCTAAAAGTTGATGCAAATATTTCGATTACTGGCGGCGAGCGTGTTGAAATAAAGAATATTTTGGGTTTTAAGTCTGTTGAAAAGGCTTTGGAAGTTGAACTTGAGCGCCAAAAAAAAGCTATGCATAAAAATGAAAAGATTGTGCGTGAGACGCGTGGTTTTGATGAAAAAAATCTTGCGACTTTTTCTTTGAGGAAAAAAGAAACCGAAGAGGATTATGGTTATATTTTTGATCCTGATTTGCCCATTGTTTATGTTGATGATTCTCTTTACTCTGAATTAAAGTCTTCGATTCCTGAGTTGTTTGAGGAAAAAAAGAAGCGCTTTATGTCAAAGTTTGGTTTAAGTGAAAATGATGCTTTTGTGATTGCGTCAAACAAACAGTTTAGTGCGTTGTTTGAAGGCACGGTTAGGCGTGCAAAAGTTGATGTTGCAGCGCGTTTTTTTGCAAGAGAAATGCTTGGTATACTAAATTACAATAACCTTGCCTTAAGTGATGTTAATTTTGAGCAAGATGCACTGGGTGATTTGCTTGAGTTGCTTGAAAAAGGCAGTGTGAGTGAAAAGAATGCAAAGGAAGCACTGATTAAGTATGCACTTGAGAATGTAAAGCCGCTTGATTTTTTGAAAAAGAATAATTTGCTTCTTGACTTGAGTTCTGGTGATGTTGAAAAGGCAGTTAAGGAAGTTTTGTCTGCTAATCCTTCTGCAGTGTCTGACTTAAAGCAGGGGAATCAAAAGGCAATGAATTTTATTTTGGGTTTGGTAATGAAAAAGACACAGGCTAAAGCTGATGCGCGTGAAGTAAAAAAAATTGTTGAAGTGCAAATAAAAAAATTGTAATGTAGCAAAAATCCTGCAAAGGTTTTTAAGCAAAACTATTTTCCATAATAAACGTCAATTTGATTTTGGATTTTTTTCCCCGAAATTTTTTTTGTCTTAATTAATAACGTAGTAATGGTGATGTGTGATGGTTAGCGTAAGCTTTGTCGAGTCGATAAAAGGTTTTGTGAAAAAAAAGTTTTATTCCTTTTTTTTCCTGTTCCTTTTCGTGTTTGTATTTTTGAGGAATTGGTGTGAGCAAAAACTGCCGCTGTTTAAACATAGTTTAACGGCTTCAAATATTTTTTCATTTTTTTTGTCCTTGTTTTTTTTGGCATTGATGGTGGTTGTTGGAGTTTATGATTCCTTGCTTGGTTTTTTTGCAAAAGTAAGAAGATCATTGTTCAGGAAAGTCAGGCGCACTTCTTCAAAGGCCTTAAAGTTTGCATTGGCAATTAAGGATTAGGAATTTTTAGTGTCTAAAAAAGTGAAAAGTAATCAAAAAATTAGGAGAAAAAATGTTGGTTGTGCTTAAGTTTTCGGCCATAAAACTGGTTTACTTGCTCAAGCCCCCCACCAACATATTGTTTCTGAAACGTAGTTTTTTTAAAAAGAGTCTTTTTAATAACTACTGAATTAAATGCTTTTTTTTGGTGTTTTCTATTGACTCCCGATAAGACTTCGTCTGAACAATTGCCACAAGGCATTAAGTTGTTTAAAAATTGGTCTTTGTTTAGGATTGTCTGGGTTTTCCTTGTTTCAGTTTTTTTGTCTTTATTGTTTTATTTTTATTCTCATCTTATACTTGAAATTATTTTTACCCAGTTTTTAAGTGGTGAATCAATTGCAACTTTTTTTCCAATTATTTTGAATGCAGTGTTTCTTTTTATTGGGACTTGGATTTTTCTTGAGGTAACAAAATTTTTTATTTCAAAATACCTTGAAAACAAGGGAAAGAAAAAAGAAATCAAGCTGATTGTTACTCTTTACAGTTATATTGTATGGGCGTTAATGCTGGTTTTGATTGCGGCAAGCCTGTTTAAGGACATTGGCTTGTTTGTTGCGTCTTTGGGTTTGCTTGGTTTTGGTTTGACGCTTGCTTTGCAAAAACCTATTTTGAATTTTGTTGGCTGGCTTACAATTGTAATCAACAAGCCATTTAATGTGGGTGACAGGATTGAGGTAAGTGGCCACCGCGGTGATGTTGTTGCAATTCACACAATGTACAGTGCATTGCAGGGAACAAGGTTAAACAGCCAGGAAAAAAGCGAGAAAATAATTACTTTTCCAAATGAATTCATTCTTACTTATCCTGTAATTAATTACACTAAGCGTGTTGACTTGTACTGGGAAGACATGAATGTGACTGTTACTTTTGACAGTAATTGGCGTAAAGCTGAGAAAATTCTTTTTGATATTACTTTTGCTGTTGTAAAAAAATATGTGTCTTTGCCTGCTGTTTCAGTGCAGCGTGATAAAAAGTCTTTTGAGGATGCACTTAAGTTGCTTGAGGATGCATCAAAAAAACTTTCAAAGGGTTTCATTAAGGAGAGCCTAAAGGAGAACATTGAGACAATGAAGACTATTGAGCAGCAGTCTGGTGCCACTGTGCCTGAGCCAACTATTCGTGTTGATATTTTGGATTCTGGGATTGGGTTAAATGTGCTTTTTCAGGTTGACATTAGGCGAATCAGGGTTATGCGTGGAGAGATTGGCCGTGGTTTTTTGAGTGAAATTTCTAAACACAGTGACATTAAGATTGCTTACCCAAGAATGCATATAGTTTATGATGGTCAGAATAGGTTTGCTGATGCAAATTCAAAAAAAGTAACTGACTTTGTTTGAATTTTCTTGTATCTTTTATTGTGTGTAATCTTTGAGTTCATAGAAAGACTTAAATTGAATATCGTAGAATAATATAATTGCTACAATTTTGTGGGCTAGTTGAGTGAGTAAAATGCAGTTACCTATAAAGAATCCAAGTAAAGGGCGTGTACTTTTAAGGGATTTGACTTGCCTTAATTGCAAAAAGCTTCTTGATAAAACTGGCCATGGAATTGATGCAAAAAGGTTTTGTAGTTTTGAGTGCAAGGAAAAATACTTCCAATAAAGCGGCTATTAAGCAAATTTATTTCTATTTTTTTTGTTTTTGAACTTGTTTTTGTTATTCCTTTGTTGGCCTAAAATGGTTTGCCAAAATAAGCAGGTTTTGTAGTTTTAGTTCGTCAAACTCGTGTTGGATTAATTTTATTTGGTTGATAATTTCCATTCTTTTTTTAACCGTTTGAGCACGTGTAACCAGAATGTTCAATTTGTTAATGTCACTTGCTATGGTTTCCATTTGGTCAATATTTGTTTTTATTCGTTCATCCATTTCTATAATTCCGGTTATTTTTGGGGTTAATGTTCTTTCATAAAATTCTGGATTTTTTATCAAAGTATTATGAACCTTTACAAGTTCTGGCAGTTCTGCATGGTGGTGTCGTAAAAACTTTATTATTGGGTTTATTGAATTTCTTTCAGGTTGTGCTAAAGGAGTTCTTTTGGGTTCGGTGATGTTTTCTGCAATTTTTTTTCTTCTAAATCTTTTAAAAAAATCAATAATCCGTCTTCTTGCGCCCATGTTTAATCAGTTTTTCAAGTATTTTTCTGCAAGTGAAATTGTTTTTTTGTCACCTAAATAAAGTGGTGTGCGGTCACTGATTTTTTTTGGTGCTACTTCAAGTATGCTTTTTTTTCCATTTGTGCTTTCACCGTTTGCTTCTTTTGCAATGAATGCAAGCGGATTTGCTTCAAATAATAGTCTTAGTTTTCCTTCAGGCTTGTCCTTTAATGCAGGGTATGCAAATATTCCGCCGTAATGGAGCACTTGGTTAAAGTCTGCTGTAAGGCTTCCTGAATATCTTAGTTTGTATTTTTGTTTTTCCAGTTCATTAATGAATTTTGCATGCTCTTTTGTCCATTCGCTTTTTAGTCCGCCTGAACCGTAAATGTTTCCGTTTGGTATTTGCATGCTTTCGTTTCTTAGTACAAATTCGTTTGTTTTTGGGTCTAGTGCAAATTCGTGGCAGCCTTTGCCTTTGTAAGCATAAACCAGTGTAGTTAACGGGCCGTAAAGTACAAAGCATGCGGCGTCCATTTTGTTTCCTTTTTCCAAGACATCGCCTTCATTATACATTCCAATTATTGTTCCAACAGACAGGTTTGTCTGCACACAGCTTACTCCGTCAAGCGGGTCCATTGTTATTCCAAATGAGCCTTTGGCTTTTGTTATTTGAACGATTTCATCCTGTTCTTCTGAAGCAATGCTTCGGACTAAGCTGCTTTCTTCAAAGGCTTTTATGAGGCTTTGGTCTGCCCACTTGTCAAGCTCAAGCTGTTCTTCGCCGTAAATGTTTTTTGTTCCGGCAAACTTTGTGTGGGTTAAAAAGCCGCCTGAAATTTTTTTTGCTTGGTTTGCAACAATCAAAACCAGGTTTTTTATGTCCTGGGGGGCTATTATTAGGTGTTCTTGCAGTTTCATTAAATAATTTTGTTTACTCATTAATAATTTAATGTTTTGCAAAGGATTATCTTTTAGGTGTTTGGTTGACTTTAGAGCAAAAATCGGTTAAAGATGGGAAAAAGCCCAAGCTTTTTATGGTTGGCTTAGGCGGCACTATTGCGGCCAAGGAAGTCAATCATGTCTGGAAATCAGGGTATTATACTCCGCAAAAACTAATTAACATGGACCCAAAAATAGAGCAGGAATTTGATGTTGAGAATGCAAATCTTTTGCGGATTCATTCAGCTGACACCCAGCCAAGTGATTGGGTTACTTTGGCTGAACTGGTTTATTCTAAGTTGAGTGCTGGTTTTGATGGCATTGTTGTTACTCATGGCACTGACACAATGCATTACACTGCAAGTGCATTGAGTTTTCTTATACAAAACATTCCAATTCCAATTGTCTTTACGGGGTCACAGATTATTCCTACAAAAATTGGTTCTGATTCACAGAGAAATATTTATGATTCTTTAAGGGTTGCTTCTTTTGCTGATTTGGCTGAAGTAGTGATTGTTTTTAATGGAAAAATTTTTCGAGCTAACAGAACTAGAAAAATAAAGGCTGCTGACTTTGATGCTTACAGGAGTTCTGCTGTTGAACCTCTTGGTTTTGTGCAGCATGAAATTGTTTTGGAGGGGCAGCAAAAAAAGAGATCAAAGAAGTCTCCAAAGTTTTTTCCAAAGCTTGAGGAAAATGTTTTTCTTTTGGAAGTTTATCCTGGTTTAAATCCAAAAGTTTTTGAAAAAATATTGGATTCTGATGTAAAAGGTGTTGTAATAGAGGGTTATGGGCTTGGCAATTATCCTGTTGGAAAGAATTCCTTGACTCCTGCAATTAACAGGCTTGCAGAAAGTGGCATTCCTACAGTTTTGACAACTCAATGTAGTATGGGTAGTGACTGGAAAAAAGTTTTCTTTGAAGAAATTGGCAACAGGTATGATCCTGCAAAAATTATTTTCGGGTATGATTTAAGGCCGCATACTGCACTGGTAAAATTAATGTGGATTTTGGCGCAGACAAATTCAATGCCAAAAATAAGGAAAATGATTCACACAAATTATGCCGGCGAAATAACTCCTGGCTTGGAACCTTAAAATAAAAATCCGAGTTTTTTTTTGGCTTAAAACAAATTTTTTTGTTTATTCAGTAGTAATTTAAGTTTTTTGTAAATTAATCTTTTTTAGTGGTGATGACGTTGGAGATAAGTCCTGGAAAATCTGGTGAAAAGCCTAAAATTTTTATGGTTGGCTTAGGCGGCACCATCGCTGCAAAGGAGATTGATGACAAGTGGCACTATGGCCACTTTACCCAAAAGGAACTTCTTAATCTTGACCAAAACATCAAAAAAAATTTTGATGTTTCAATGTCGAATCTTTTTAGGCTTGATTCTGCTGATACTCAGCCTGAACACTGGTTGTCACTTGCCAACTTGATTTATTCGAAAT
>CAYIJY010000039.1:0-8123 GCA_964363785.1 uncultured archaeon | reverse complement strand
AATCCACCAGCACTTACTCCAACATCATCCTTTTTGTTTAATGCAATAAGTCTGCTCTTGTAACCTTTCTTTGGCCGGCCTTCCCTGACAGATGCCTGTCCCCAAAGTCCGGACAAGTTAGTCAAGTTAACGCTTGAACCCCTTGAACCACTTAATATCATAACTGTAGTGTTGAACTCCGGGTTTGCACTAAATGTTTCACTGATTTTTTCATCCATAATTTGTTTTTCAACTTTATCCTTTATTCTTGCAGCAAGCCTCATCATGCTGATTTCAAAGCTCTCAGCAAGTGTTCTTCCCGGAATCAAGTCAAGAGTTCCTTTTCTGTATTTCTTGATTAATTCATCAGCAACTTCAACTTCTTCATTGATTGCTTTTCCAATGACTTTCTCAACCGTTGCAGTTGTCTCGTACTCTTTTAATGAAACAGTCATTCCAAACGTAGTTGTAATTTCTGTTGCAATTCTTCCTAATTTGTTATAAAATTCCTTGATTATATCAGTTGGATAGTTTCTTGTCAAAAAGTCAACAAGAATTCCTTTTCCTTCACCCAAACTGAATGCGTCAACAACACCTGATTCAAGCACGCCGTTTTTGATTTTTACAATTGTATTATCTTCAAGTGCTTTTTTTAGTTTGTCATCCTTTGCGTCAAGTTTTTCAAAAACTGAAAACAATTTAGTCTTGTATTCAAGATTCAAGTCCTTTGGCAATAACTGTGAAAAAATAAGTCTTCCACTATAATTTTTTCCCATGACTGGTTTTGGAATTACAGTCAAATCCATCATGTGGAAAAACTTCATTGCCTCTTCTCTTGTAAAAACACTTGTCTTAAGTGTCAAAATGAATGCGCCGCTTACGCCATCTTCATCCAAAATAACAACTGGTGCACCGTACCTTGGTGAAATAATTTGTTTTTCAACAGCCATTAATTCCATTGCCTCTGCAATTCCTTCAGGAGTCTGTGGAACGTGTAAATTCATTTCATCCCCATCAAAGTCTGCATTGTAAGGCTTGCATACAATTGGATTTAACCTGAAAGTTTTTCCCGGCAAAATCTTTGCCCTGTGGCAAAGCATTGAAAGCCTGTGCAATGATGGCTGCCTGTTAAACAAAACAATGTCGCCATCCTGCAGTTTTCTTTCAACTTTTGAACCTGGTTCTATTTCTTTTAAAATTTCCTCAATGTTTGATTCAATGATTTTTTTTCTTGCACCA
The DNA here is from genome assembly GCA_964363785.1 of uncultured archaeon. Taxonomy (GTDB): domain Archaea; phylum Iainarchaeota; class Iainarchaeia; order Iainarchaeales; family GW2011-AR10; genus JACQJF01. Next base: position 6,905 of record CAYIJY010000039.1, on the reverse strand, counting down.
TTTGGTCTCACAAGGTAAGTTGCCTGACCGCTCTTAATTAATTTTTCAATTTTTTTTCTGTTAGCCTCAGTCATTACTTCAGGCACAGTCAAGTCATCAGCAACCATTTTTGGAATTCCAAGCTCATTAATTGCAATAAAAACATCAGGGGTAATAATTGACCTTGCTGCAAAGTTAACTCTTTTACCAGTCAAGTTATACCTGAATCTTCCTTTCTTTCCCTGTAATCTTTGCACAAGTGTCCTAAGCGCCCTTCCGCTTCTGTGCTTTGCCGGAGGAACACCTGCAGAATTATTGTTAAAATAAGTAGTAACGTGGTATTGCAGTAAGTCCCACAAGTCTTCAATAATTAATTGCGGTGCGCCTGCATCAATGTTGTCTTTTAGCCTAATGTTAATTCTGATGATGTCAACAAGTTTGTGTGTAAGATCATCTTCACTTTTTATTCCAGTTTCAAGTGTAATTGAAGGCCTGATTGTGATTGGCGGAACCTGTAAAACAGTCATTACAAACCATTCTGGTCGAAGTTTTTTTGCATCATAACCAAATAATTTTAAGTCTTCATCAGAAACTTTTTCAACCCATTCCCTGATTTGTGTCGGGTAAATCCTGTCTTTGTCCAAAAAGAAATTTGTTGGCTTGTCAAGCAAAACACTGACTCTTGCTGCACTGCAGTGCGGGCACTTGGCTATTTTTTTTGCCCTTAAAACAATTTTTTTGGAAACATCAACGCCATTTTGAGCAGCATTCCTAAAACCAAGCAACTTTTCTTCAGGCAATGCAATTTTTCCGCATTCCTTGCATGTTCCATGCATCAAAATTTCAAGTTTTTTTGAAAACTCTGAATGGACAATAGGCCTAATCATTTCTAGGTGGCCAAAGTGACCTGTACAAAACTTCATTTTTTGCCCACAAGTCTTACATCTTAATCCCGGATTAATTACACCCAAGTGCGGATCCATAAGTCCGGATTCCATTGGAAAACCATCTTTGTCGTAAGTCTCCGGGCTCTTTATTTCAAGGCAACTCATTTTTCTTATTTGTGCCGGGCTCAGTACGCCAAAATCAATTGAAGAGATTTTTTTTGCAAACATCTTTAGTCACACTCACGCTTTATCCGTAATAACTAATTTTGGGTAAATTCCAAGTGCCTTTAATTCCTCAAGCACTAACTTGAAACCATAACTCATTTCAACAGGATAAACTTTTGTCCCGTCACACATTTTACAATAAGTCTTTTTCCTGATCTGGTCATTTATTGCAATTACTCCGCAGTTCTTACAAACAATCTCAACAACTTTGTCAGAGTCATCAATAAATTTTTCCTGCAAAAGCATTGCTGCTCCGTGACCAACAAGTGTTTCGCCTTCCATTTCACCAAACCTTAATCCGCCTTCTTTTTCTTTTCCTTCAGTTGGCTGTCTGGTCAAAATTTGTACAGGCCCCCTGCTTCTTGACTGCACTTTATGTGAAACCATGTGGAATAATCTTCTATAAGCAACAACTCCGGTAAAAATCGAGCCCCTGATTTTTTTTCCTGTTTTTCCGTCAAAGAAAATTTCTTTTCCGTCATCCCTAAATCCGGCATCAACAAGCATTTGTTCAAGCACGTCTCTTTTTACTCCTTCAAATGGAGTTCCATCAATAGGCTGCCCGTTAATTGAGGAAACTTTTCCCCCAAGCATTTCAAGCAAGTGTCCAATTGTCATACGTGAAGGCACAGAGTGCGGGTTAAGCATTAAGTCTGGCTTTATGCCCTTTGAAGTAAAAGGCATGTCTTCTTCAGGAATAATTGCACCAACAACCCCTTTTTGTCCGTGCATTGAACTAAATTTATCTCCAGCTTCAGGAATCATTGGGCTTCTGATTTTGATTTTTACAAGCTTGTTTCCAGCTTCTGATTCAGTTACAATTACTTTGTCAACAAAACCTGGTTTTCCTTTTCTTGCAGTAACTGAAGCTTCTCTTCTTTTTTCTTTTACAACACCAAAGTCAGTTATTTCTTCCAAAAATCTTGGAGGAGAAGTCTTTCCAATTATAACGTCTTTTTCGTCAACAAACTCTTCAAGTCTGACTAAACCATCTTGTCCTAATTTTTTGTAAGCGCCTTCTTCAAGCAAACCAATTGTTTCTTCGTTTGGAATTTCAAACTTGTCAACCTGTCCACCTGGATAACGTGTCTCTGCACTTTCGTAAGTCCTAAAGTATGAGCTTCTTCCAAGTCCCCTGTCAATTGCGCCTTTGTTGAAAACAACTGCATCCAAAATATTGTACCCATAATACGGCATTATTGCAACAACAAAATTCTGCACTTGTGGCCGTAAATCAAGTGAAAGTAAGTCTGCACTTTTTGTCCTGACCAAATATTTTTGCGGATAATAAAGCAAGAATCCTTCAGTGTCTGTTCTTAAGTTAAAGTTTGCTCCGCCAACAGCCTGTGCCTGTTTAAACATTTTTGCTCCGTGCAAAGCCTTTCCAGCCAAGTTGTGCTCAAGGTAAGGAATCAATGAACTAACAACACTCAGTATTCCAACTGGAGAAATTTCCAAGTGAGTGTGTTCTTTTGTCAAGTCTTTGTCTTCTAAAGCAATGTAAGTATTCTCTTCTTCTTCAGCATCAAGGTATTCAAGTATTCCTTGTGAAAGCAAATCCTTCCAAGTCAATTGCCCATTTTTCACCATTTTTATGTGTTCGTCAGTGAGTTTTGGTTTTCCATTCTCAACAACAATTAGTGGGCGTTGTACACGACCAGCATCAGTGTTTATGTAGATTTCATTTGTTTCTTCATGAACTGCAACATTTACTTGTGGATTGATTTTTCCAAGTCTTCTTCGTTCAATAATTAATTTAGTCAATTCTTTTGGTGAGTCATGAAATCCAATAAGTCTTCCGTTAATGTAAACTTTTGCCTTTGGTTTCATTTGAACCTTACTCCCATGTCCTTGATAATCTTTTCAATCTGCAAATCATCAGTCTCTGTGGTCACTTCTGAAAACAAAGCCAAGTTCTTTACCAAACCACACTGTGGTCCGTCAGGAGTTTCGATTGGGCAAAGTCTTCCCCAGTGAGTTCCGTGAACATCACGAGCTTCATACAATTCCCTGTTCTTGTCAAGCGGGCTCTTGACTTTTCTTAAGTCAGTTAATGGGCTTAAGTAGTTTACCCTGTCCATGAACTTACTTACACCAGTTGCTCTTCCAATCCAGTTACCTGTACTCATTGCAAATCTTATTCTTTCAGAAATTGCACCCGGCCTTACAATTGTTGAAATGTTTAATTTTCTTCTTCTTGTAACTGTCCTGTCAATCTGGAATTTTAAGTCCTTTACAAAATATTTGAAAGCATACCTAAACAAGTGCTCCATTAATTTTCCGCTTAATTCAAGCCGCTTGTTTGCATAATGGTCCTTGTCGTCTTCTCCTCTGATTTTGTGTGCTTTTTCAATTGTTTTTGTTGCCATCATGACAAGATAATGTGCTTTTGCAATCCTGTCTTTTGCATCTTGGCCAATGTGTGGTAACAAGAATGCGTCAATAACTTCCTGTGCTCTTCGTAATCTGTATTCTTCAACCTGGCCTGGTGCAACAAACTTACCAATTTTGTCCAAGGCTTCTTTTTCAGTTTTAACCATCAAGTTTTCAAGATTAATCAAAACATCATTTCTGACTTCTAACTCATCACTAAATGCATTCTGCATTTCTTCAGTTTTAAGCATTCCAAGTGCCTTTAACAAAACAAACATCTTGAGTTTTTTTGGAGAAGCAGGGAATGTAACATAAAGCATTCCATCATTTGACCTAGTAATCCTGACTCTTCCCTTAAATGCGCCCTTATTTGAAATAACTTCAGCAACAATCTTGTCAGAACCCTGTTCACCAACAAGCACTCTGTCTGAAGCAAGAATTTCTTGTGTAATAAGCACTTTTTCAGAGCCATTTACAATAAAATAACCACCAAAGTCCATTGGGTCTTCACCAAATGCAACTAATTCGTCTTTTGTTTTTCCCTCAAGCCAGCATCGGTTTGACTTGGTCATAATTGGCAATTCACCAATGTAAGCTTTCTTTAAGTCTTGTTCAACGTCTCTACGCAAAAGCTTCATTGAAATGTAAATAGGTGCAGAATAAGTTCTGTTACGCATTCTGGCTTCCATTGGATAAAACATTGTCCTTGGGGAACCATCTGCTTCAACAATACGGGGCTTTAAAACCTCGATTTTTTCAACTTCAATCATTACTTCTTCAATTTTTGGCACAATCTCGCGGTTCTCAGCCACGATTTCTGGGAGTTTTTTATCAACAAACTGGTTAAAAGAATCAATTTCCATTTGAGCAAAGTTTTTTTGCTTCAAATACGCCTCAACAACATCCCAGTACTTTCCCAACAAAACACCCTTTAAACTACAACCCTAAAATAAATGCTTTTTTTAGCCGTAAAAGAATCTCTAGTAATTTTCATTATGTCACCCTTTTCTGCCCCTGCTTCAAGTACTGCTGGGTCGCCTGCCAACACTTGCGGCAACAACTTTTTTTCACATCCAAGTTGCTTAATTAGTTCATCTTCTTGATCCTTTGGAACAACTTCGTGTTTTGGGACCAAAAAATGCTTTGAAACGACTTTCTCCAAGGGGATTCCTCTTCCAACAGAAAACTAAAAAATGAAATGGCGAAAAACCAAAATTCTAGTACAGCTTACACTTACGCTCACAAAAACGCTTTAAACCGACCTAGAATTCGCCAAAGATATGTCTCACCAATTAAAGTTATCTTATTAAATATAGAAAAAGTTATAAACATTATCTAATGAAATGCTTGATTTTAAGACTTAACTGACAAAAACACGCTGTTAATGTTGAAATTACCTTTTTTGAGTAATTTTATTGTGCTTAACCAAACTTGTTACTTGTTTTTAGTTAGCGTAACTATTTTAAGTAATCTCTTGCATAAAATAAGTGAACAGTCATGGATAACTTTTTTGTACTTTTGGCTCTTGCAAGAAAAGGCGCGTTATCAAAAAAAATCAATTCCTCAACCACGCAATTAAGCAAAGAACTATTTGTCTCACAGCAATCAATCTCAAGAAAACTTCGCGAACTAAAAGAAGAAAACTTGGTTGAATTTTCATCCTCTCCGTCAGGAATTACAATAAGCATTTCTGATAACGGAAAAAAAGAACTGTCAAAAACATTCGGCGACCTGCAAAAAATATTTTTTGGCACAACAAAAAAAGAATTTTTGGGCTCTGTGCAAACAGGCCTTGGCGAAGGAAAATATTATTTATCATTTCCACAATACCAAAAACAAATACTTGAAAAAATAGGATTCACTCCGTTTCCCGGAACACTTAATTTAAAAGTCAACGAACATGACTTGGCATTTTTCAAGCAAGACCTTGAACAAATCACAGTCAACGGCTTTGCAACAAAAGAAAGAACATTTGGCGGACTAAAAGCATACAAAGTCTTAATTGACGAATCAATCAAAGGCGCAATTGTATTTCCAGACCGCTCAAATAATCCGGCAGGAATAGCTGAATTAATTGCGCCAGTATTTTTGCGAAAAAAACTTGACTTAAAAGACCAAGACCAGCTAAAAGTAAGTGAGGGACAAACATGAAAAAAATCGGAGTAGTTGACACAACATTTGCACGAGTTGACATGGGAAAAATTGCATTAGACACACTAAAAAATTCTAAACACAAATTCAAAATAGAACACACAACAGTTCCAGGAATAAAAGACTTGCCGGTTGCATGCAAAAAACTAATTGAAGAAAAAAAATGCGACATTGTACTTGCACTTGGAATGCCGGGGCCGGCAGCAATAGATGAAACCTGTGCACACGAAGCAAACCTTGGAATAATGTGGGCACAATTACTTACAAACACACACATACTTGGAGTGTTTGTTCACGAGTCAGAAGTAAAGAGCAATGAAGAACTAAAAAAAGTCACAATTGACCGTGTCTCAAAACACGCACTTAATGCAGTTGACATGATTTTTTCTCCACAAACTTTAAAGGAAAACGCAGGCAAAGGAAAAAGGCAAGGTTACTCGGACAAAGAATTCATAAAGGTGTAGAACATGAAAATCGCAATTGTAGTTTCGGAATTCAACAAAAACATAACACAACAAATGCTTGACTCAGCACTCTTAACCGCAAAAAAAGAAAACATGCAAGTCTTACAAGTTGCACGCGTTCCAGGCGCACTCGAAATTCCTTTAACTGTAAAAAAACTCTTGAAAAAAAAACAAATAGAGGGCGTTGCAACACTTGGCGCAGTAATTCAGGGAGACACAGAGCACGATCGAGTCGTTGCATTTACCTGTGCACAAAAACTAGTTGACTTATCTTTAGAATTCGAAAAACCAGTCACTTTAGGGGTTTCTGGGCCAAGAATGACAGAAAAACAAGCACTTTCTCGCGCAAAAGAGTATGGTCAAAGATGCATAGAAACACTAAAACAATTGAAGCAAACCCTAAAAAACTTGGATTAAACTAAACATATTTTATTTTACTAAAACTTCTTTGTTTTAGGCTAATTATTGTTTTAAAGCCTTTTTACTTTCAATTCAAAGGGTTTTTGTGCAATCACTAATCAAAGCAATTTCTAATCTTCAACAAGGCGAAATTTCAACCCAAATAACTTCTAGGATGCAAGACTTTACAAACATGCATTCACAAGGAAACAAAGAATGGTTCTCTGAACTGTGCTTTTGTTTACTCACTGCAAACACATCTGCTGTGCTAGGTCTGAAAATGCATAACGCTTTGGGCTATGATGGATTTTATTCTTTACCACAAAAAAAATTAACCCAAAGACTACAAGAATTGGGTTACCGCTTTTACAATCGCCGAGCAGAATTCATTACACTTGCACGCGAACATTCAGACATTAAAGACAAG
>CAYIJY010000038.1:1712-8124 GCA_964363785.1 uncultured archaeon | reverse complement strand
CTCAGGCCAACCACCCAACTTGTCAATATCCTTAAGCAATTCATCAGCGTACTGCGTGATTTTGAAAAACCATTGCTCTATTTCACGCGTAACAACTTCTTGTTCGCAACGCCAGCATTTTCCATCAACAACCTGTTCATTAGCCAAAACAGTCTTGTCATTTTCACACCAATTAACACTTGCTTTTTTTTTGTACGCCAAGCCTTTTTCAAAAAACTTTAAAAAAAACCATTGATTCCACTTGTAATACTCTGGCTTGTGAGTGAAAACCAATCTGTCCCAGTCATAACTAAAACCAAGGTCCTTTAATTGTTCAATCATTTGAGAAATATTTGTCTGCGTCCAAGAAAGCGGATTAACACCCGCGTTTATGGCTGCATTTTCTGCAGGCAAACCAAAAGAATCAAAACCAATCGGATGCAAAACATCAAAGCCAGCCATTCTTTTATAACGTGCCACAACATCTCCAATCGCGTAATTTCTTACGTGACCCATGTGAAGCTTGCCGCTAGGATAGGGAAACATTTCAAGGGAATAAAACTTCTTTTTTTTACCTTTAAAGGAAAAAAGCTTTTTTTTCTCCCAAGCTACCTGCCACTGTTTTTCCTGCCAATCAATATTATCCATAAGAAAAGCTTTACAAAAAAAGAATTTAAAAACACCCTACAAAAAGGCAAAATACAGGCATTACAGCCCAATCAAGGATTGGGCACATACTGCTGGAACCTTTTTAGAAAAGGTTCACGAAAAACTTGTATTACCGTAATATCGCTCAAAGGCGATATTACACATACTGCGATGTGAACGGACGCAAACGTTCTTTTACTTAAAAAGGTCATTTACTACTTTTCTTGCCACATTCAAAGAATAACCCTTTTCCAAGACAACACTAAGAACATCATCGCGAGTATATTTTTGTTTTTCAGGCAAAATAAGCCTAACTAACTGAGCCGCCTCACTTTTTTCTTCATCAGTAAGAGGCATAAAATCATCAGGCTCGTTTAAAGAATTAGCCAAAGCCTGAGCCCTTTCCTTAAAATCACTTTTACCAGATGGAGTATAACTTGTCCTAACAGGACTAGAAACAGGCGAGACAGGAACTTGTTTTTGTTCAACTGGACTAACTTGAGACTTTGAAAAATAAGAAGAGCCAGTCATGTAAGTTGGTGCACTTGAAAAAGAAGAAGGCACAAACTTGGCACTTGAAGAAGCTGGTTTTTCAGAATACGGATTACTGCTAAAAATACCTACTTTTGGTTCACCGACACTTGTCATTGGACCCTTTAGGCTTTTTACTGAGTCAGGAAGCAACATAGAAATCCTTTTTTTTGAACCAAGCAAAAAATACAAAAAAACACCCCAAAGATTAAGAAACAAAACAGAAACAATCCAAAGACCCTTCCACAAAATCTTGTTTTTTGAAGAAAAAACCTCAAAAACAACAAAACTAGACAAAGCAAGCCACAGCAAAACAAACACAATTAACAAAATAAAAAAAGTATCAAATTGAAAACCCAAAATAGAACTCGAAGACCCTGATGGCTGTTGAGAAAAAGCATTTACCGCAAAAAAAAGCAAGACTAAGCAACAAAAAAAGTTTATCAGTTTCATTTCCTAAAATAATAGAGTTTAAGTTATATAAATTTTACTTGCCCTTTGAAAAAGATTCAAATTCACTCAAAAAACGCTTTATTGTCTTTGGCAAGTCATTTGGAGTTGTAGAAAAAACTTTTGCAGAGAGATTCAAAATAGTCTTTTCATCACCAACTGTTTTTTGCGTACTCGTTAAAACAAAAAAATCCTTTCCAAGTACTTCGCCTTTCTTTGCTGCCTTTTTTGCCATCTTCCACTTATCAAACAACTCTTCAACACGAGATGGAACGAATTCAGGCTTTACTTTTAACAAATCAGCAACCTCGTTTAAGAGTGCAGAAATTTTTTGAGAATCACCTTTCTGTGCCTCACCTGCAACCAACTCAAGACGAATTATTCCATCCTGAACCTTTGAAGAACCCAAAATCTTTAACGAACCAATATCGCCCGTCTTATTGGCATGCGTTCCACCACAAGCCTCAACGTCATCAGCAATAGAAACAATCCTTAAATTTCGCCCAGGAATAAAACCACCCTGATAAATCCTCATGCCATACTTATCCTCTGCAACTTCACGCGGCAAAAATTCTTTTTTTACAGCCAAATCCTTTTTGATTAACTCATTACAACAATCCTCAATTTTTTTTAATTGTTCAGGCGGAGGATTTTCAAAATGAGTAATATCTAACCTAGCCTTAGTTAGAGTCTTTGCAGCACCAGCCTGATAAACATGCGGCCCTAAAACCTTTCTTGCACAAAAATTAAGCAAATGAACACCAGAGTGATGCTGAACCAATTGTTTTCTGCGCTCAAAATCAATTTTACCTTTAACTTTTTCATTTTCCTTTAAAGAATTATTTTCAACTTCGTGAACAACAACTCCATCTTGCCTAAAAACATTCACGACTTTTACATTATTCAAAAAACCCACATCAAACAATTGCCCGCCACTTGTCGGATAAAAAGAAGTCTTATCTAACATAACATATTTTCCATCAATTACACGCAAAACTTTTCCTTCAAACTCAGTTAACTTCCAGTCACCATAATAAAGAATTTCAGTCTTTGGCAAACCACTCAAATCAAGCTTGAATTCTTTTTTAGTACTTGTAGCCTGTTCTTTTTTTTCATGACGCTCTGAAACCAAAGAATAAAAATTATCAGGCACAATAACTACTTTTCCTGCTTTTTTTGCTTGCAACTTTACAAACTCAGGAGAAATACCATGAGAATCATACATTTCAATTAACTTGTCAGTAGACAAATTACTTGCTAAAACACCTTTTACAATAATTGAAGCCCTTTCTCTTGACTCAAAAAACTTTTTCTTTTCATTCTCCAAAACAGTAATAACATCATCAAGATTTTCACTTAAATTTGGGTACATTGGTTTCAAAAAAACAGCATGCATTTGCACAAGCTTAGACAAATCCACGCCCCAACCATATTTTTCAATAAACTCCAAAGCACGCCTAATGATTATCCGCAAATTATAGCCACCACCAACATTCGAAGGCATTGCACCATCATTCAAAGCAACCAAAGCAGCACGAGAATGCTCACCAACAGAATAAAGAGCAGAAAGAGACAGCACATTTTCTTTCAAAACTTTTACATCAACCTTAAGTTCGCGGGAAATATTTTGCCAAACTTTTTCAACATCATCAACCTCATCAACATTCAAAAGTGCAGAGTAAGGCAAAAACTTTTGCATAAACTTTTCATCAACCTTTATCCCAGTCTCTTTGTACAAATACTTTGAGACAGTTGGAAAAGTTGTCTCATAAGAAGTACTTTTGCCAGTTGAAAACCAAGGAATTCTTTCATGGCCCTGACCCATGTCCAAAACTTTAATGTCAAGTTCTTCAAAACCAGTTTCAGTTTGTTTATACTGCATGTAAACCTGATTACCTAACTCCATGCCGCGAGAAAAAAACTCCATGCAAGGGCCAAAGTTACCACCACCAGCCCAAGCATCCTCATGAACAATAAGCTCGTCTTTTGGAACACCCATTCCTTTTGTTAGCCACTCAAAATATTCACTCCAGTAAAGCGCCATGTTGTAGTCTTTTGCTTTTTCAAAATGAAGCTGACCAAACATATCAAAACAAACATAATGACTTCCAGTGATTCCGACATTATCAATGTCATTAAACCGCAAACACAATTGAGGAATAATCACAGCATTACTTTTTGGTTTGATTTCACCACTAACAACAAAAGGCTGGAAAGGATAAACACTTGCACCAACCCAATAAACATCCTGACGCCATCTTGCAACAACAGGATAAGACCCATACTCAAAGTAACCCTTTTTTTTAAAAAAATCTTTAAAGCCTTTCCATGCACCCAAATAATCAAATTCTTTTTTTGCAGGAGAATCACCAACAAACCTATAACCACCAGAACAAGCAGGATCACCACACACACTTGCGTCTGCAAAAACACTCCAAAAAAACTTCTTACAGTATTTACATTGATTTCTAGTAAAGCCCTCTTTTTTTAGAGCCAAAACTGGGTAATGGTCTTGCGGAGCTTTTGAGGCTTTACCCCTGAATTCTGCCTTTACTTCCTTATCTGAACGCATATACAAACAAAAATAGGCTTGAAAAGAATTTAAAAGAAAAACCCTTAAAATTTAAACTAAATGGCAAAATAGTTAACTATGCCAAATAAAGTTCTTGAGACTGAGGCATTTTCAAAGCTTTTTGACATACTTGAAAAAGAGGAACAAGAATGGATCAAAAAAATGATTTTACAATTAGAACAGACTTCCACAGTCGGAAAGCCTCTTGGATTTAAATGGTTTAGAGAAAAAAAATTCAAAGGAAAAAGACTTTATTTTCTGGTTTACGAAAAACAACAAAAAATATTATTAGTTGCTTTTGGAGCAAAAAAAGACCAGAAAAAAATAATATACCACATTCTTGAAAACAAAGAAAAATACAAAAAATTAGTTGAAAGCAATCAATGAACTGCTTTTTTTATTCTGCCTAGTTCAATATCTTTTAAGCTTGCCTCTAATTGAAGCAAGACATCCTCAGCAAATTCAGCTTTTTTCTTTAAAGACAAATACTCTTCTTTTGAAATAGTTACAGTTTTATTCATATAAAAAGAACATCAAGCAATCAATAAAAATATAACTTTATTCCAAAAAATAGGCTTGAAAAGAATTTAAAAGAAAAACCCCCACATTTAACTGAAATGCCAACTATTTAGCAGGAAAAGAGTAAAATGATAAAAAGAAGAAAAATAATTAGCTTTGCAGATTATGGAAGTGGCCAAAGGGCACTTCATGCACGAGCACTTGCAAAAAATAGACAAAATAGAGAAAAGCAAGGCAAATTTGTTTCCATTGATACAAAAAAACCAGGTTACAAGTCAGCTCAAACAACAGAAACTAACCATGAGTATAAGCGTGCAAACGTATTCAAATGGGTAACAAGACAACCAAAAGAAAACATAAGAATACAAAATGACGAATTTTTTATAGATGACGTTTTTTTAAAAAACATCAGAAGTTTAAATGGAAAATCCCATTCACAAATCTCACAAAAACTAAAAATATTAATGTCAAATTATGCAAAAAAACTAAGACGAGCAGCAACTAAAAATGGCAGAATCCATATTACAGTTTATGGAGTTTTCAAAAACATTGTAATTGAAGGCCTTGAAAATAATGGGTTTAAAGTAGAAAACCAAAGAAGCTTAACCGCAAAACAAGCATTTGTCGGTTATTCAGAAACAGCAAAAAACTTGTTAGATATAAGACAGGTAACACAAAAAGCAGATGCAGATTTTTATCAAAGTTACGGGTTTCTAAATCAAACAACTATTAAAGAATTAACAAAACCAATCAAAATAACAGCAAGAAAAATAATAAACTAGCCTAATGTCTAAGTTTAAAAAAAAATAAAAAAAAAGAAAAAGAAAATTATTTAGCAGTTTTTTTTCAAAAACAAAAAATTCAAATTAGAACTTTCTAGGCATTTTTGAATAACAGTCTCTGCAATAAACTGGTTTACCTTCTATTGGCTTGAAAGGAACTTGTGTTGCTTTTCCGCAATTACTACAGACAGCATCGTGCATTTCCCTTGGGCCTCCAAAAGACCTATTTCCGCCACCCTTAAAGCCACCGCCAAAAGAGCCTCTATTATCGTCTCTAAATCCCAATGTTTCACCTTTTTTTTACTATATCTTTGATTTTATTTTATGTTTATTTAGAAACATTTTACGAACAAAACAGTATATAAAGCATTGTAAAACACTAAAAATAGTAAAAATGGAGCAGTAGGGAATAAGCCGCCTTTTGTTCCTGAACTGTCACGCCCAGTTCACATGCGCGTACTTTGCGCCACTTTCAGTGGCGCGGTAATACAAAATACCTTGCCAATTAAAGGCAGAATACTAATGAATTACCGCCCAATCAAAGATTGGGCACATACAGCGTGTGAACGGAGCTAGCCGTTCACTGCGAGCATTCACCTGAACTATCTTTTTAGAATAGCCCACGACTTTCGTCGCTGCGTCTTTAAGACTTGCACTCTTTCCAATTTGACTTGGAATGAACCCCTCGCCGTTTCATTGAACCGCTCGCTCGGTTCACGCGCGCATTCTATCTTGCAATAGAAGTTAATCAGAAAACCTGATTAAGTTTGACTGAAAGTCAAACGCGTCGCGAACCCACGCAAGAGTTCAGATCGTTTCTGTTCAAGAGGACTCTCTTTCAAGAGTGTGTTTTGGTTGCCAAAATTTCTTTTGACCTGTGAGTGGGCGGACTTTCCTCAGCCACCCGTAAACGGGCTACCGACAGCTCGCC
>CAYIJY010000038.1:0-1702 GCA_964363785.1 uncultured archaeon | reverse complement strand
AAACAAAATAGTGCGTTAAAGTGTTTTTAAAGGTTAGTTAAGCTGTTTTACGCCTTAAATTCTTTCTCAAATTAGCCTTTTGATTATAATTTAAATGAACTTTATTCACTTCACGATTTACTTCTGCAATTCTATTGTTAAGGCGCTTTATCTCCTCATTAGCCCTGTCAACATATTCTGCCCTTTGCCCGCCTGAAATTTTAGGCATACTTCTAAAAGAACTTTTTGTTTGACGAGCTCGTTTAAGAGTGGCATTTAACCGAGAATACCTTTCTCTTAAACTTTTAATTTTTGCTCTTGCACTTGGAGATAATTTAAAACTTACTCTAGTACTCCTAACTCTACGAACAGCCATGAAAAAATTACACTTAAGTTATATTTAATTGTCTTGTTTTTTTGGTTTGCCTGACATTTTTTTATATTTTTCATTAAATTCTTTCAATAATTTTGAGTATTTTATTTTTGAAGCATGAATTTGCGATTCAATTTCTTTTAGTTTAGTTTTCCTTAAGTCAGGACTTAAACTAGACTTGAGTATTTTTTGTCTTTCACTTTTCAATCTAGCAAGTTCAGCATTTGCTTGAAGATGAACTTTAGCATAAGTAGGATCCTTATTTAGTTTGTTCAAAAAAGCAGCCCATTCTTTTCTAACAATTGAATCCCCAGAAGAAGTCCATTGTTCTTTTTTTGCAGAATTAGTAGAACTTAACCCTAACCTTTTTCTAATTCTATTTCTTTCACTTATTGCAGATGGCTTTGGCATAGACAAAAATAATTAGTTTAAGTAATTTATAAGAGTTTACAAAAAAACAACTATTTTATAGACTAAAAGAGTTAGTTTTCTATGTACTTAGCTTACATTACCTGCACTGACTATTTAGAAGCAAAAAAAATTGCTTTAAACTTACTTGAAAACAGACTAATTGCCTGCGCAAACGTAATCACAAACATTGACTCATTCTACTGGTGGAACGGACAAATAGAAAACCAAAAAGAAACACTCTTACTCTGCAAAACAAATAAACAAAAAATTAATTCAATAAAAAAAACAGTAAAAGAAATCCATTCTTACGAAGTGCCTGCAATTGAATTCATTGAAATCAAAGACTCTGACAAAGACTATGAAAAATGGATTGAAAAAGAACTGAAAATAATGAATTTTAAGTAAAACCTGGTGTACACTAAGTAAAATTAAAAAAATAAAAAAAAGATTTTTTAGAGAAAAAAAATAGACAAGTCTACTTTTTCTAACTAAAAAACAAATTTTTGTTTTTTACAATTGTTGCATATCACTTTGTATTACTGTTCCACTGAAAGTGGAACACATACTCCGTGTGAACTGCGGTTAGCAGTTCTTGGCATGAAACCCAAGCAGAGAAATCTCTTGGACTTTTAGTATTGGTCGGCTGAACACGTCGCTTGTGGCTTCGTGCGTACACCTCCAATCTATCAACCCGGTGTTCTACCGGCGTCCTCGTCCATAGACTCTAATCCCGTAGAATTAGAGTTTTCAGGAATGAATGCTTCTTTTTAGGGGTTTCTTCGAGCTTAGATGCTTTCAGCTCTTATAAACTATGGCGTAGCTACACAGCAACTGCCCTGTCGGACAACTGTTAAACCAGTGGCCACGACCCACCGTTCCTCTCGTACTAAGTGGATCTTCCCCTCAAGCACTCTGCATCTCCAACAGATAGTATCCAAA